>CAYZHY010000001.1:0-42630 GCA_964477525.1 uncultured Geitlerinema sp.
TGCGTTCCCGCATTAAGCAGGAAATGTCTGCGAACTCAGTCTTGTTGCGATCGCTGCAAAGGCAAATCTCCTCAAGCTAGAGGCAAAGCCGATTGATGCTTCTTTTGCTTGGTAGTTGGCATGTATGTTTGCTAGCTGCCAAGCAGGCATATTTCTGGAAAGTTAAGGTATATAGAGGAAAAATCATGTCTCGCAATGGAATGAATGCCCGCCAAAATTCATATTTATAAGTAATATTGATTTTTTGGATGAATTTATCAAGAAAATTTCAATAATTATGGCGAGGATTTTATCTGTTGTAATTTCCAAAAATTTTTATGCTATTGTCAGGTTAAAGTAATATGATAATGGCATATATAAAAGTAAAATCAAGCTAAGAGGGGGAGGCAATTAAGCTGTTTTATATCGATCTTGATACAGAAATGTCTGCCTAGCAATACTTAGAGCCGTAGTTGAGGCAGTTTTAATGCACAACAGCTTAGTTAATGGTAATGGCAATTAATGAGAGGTTGGCGAGCGATAATGTAAGAAAGGTTGACAATCTGGAGCTGGTGTGGTTAAAATTTTGCTGTTAATTATGGAGTCATTATTATGAATTGAGGGGTCTATCCAGACTTGGTGTGTAGAAAATCTAGAGAATCAAGCTGTGGCTGACTTATAGTAAGGGAATATGTGATTTTTATAAATTTATGCAAGATAGAAAAGCTAAAGCCTCCCTGTTAATAAAGAGGAGATGAATCTAGAAAGTGATTGCTATTTTCAAAAATAGTATTGCACTATAGCTGAACTATTAAGTCAAACTTTATTATGTTTCAGTAGTTTCAATTATTTAGTATCTTACCCGATTTTGCTTTATGTCACAAAATCCACCTACTGATGTCAAAAACTCGGAAAATTGGTTTAGTTTTGCCAAATTAGTATTATCGAAAATGTCTCCTAGGGAGTTAAGTCTCTTAGGAGCTCCATTTCTCTTATTTTTTATAAGCT
Source organism: uncultured Geitlerinema sp. (assembly GCA_964477525.1). Classification (GTDB taxonomy): domain Bacteria; phylum Cyanobacteriota; class Cyanobacteriia; order Cyanobacteriales; family PCC-9228; genus PCC-9228. The sequence goes on from CAYZHY010000001.1 coordinate 988, forward strand.
TAAAATTCAGTGAAACTAAAGGGGATTTGAATTATGCTTTGGGTTTTTCTTCTATAATATTAATTGTATTCTGGGGATATATTTTTATTAAACGAATTGGCGAAGATAAACAAAAATATCAAAATTTAGAAAATTCCTATGACAGGATAAAAGAGGCAAGTAATGATTTATTACAAACCATGAATGAAGAAAAAAATAAATTAAACACGATTAAAGAACATATTGAGAAGGTTCTTGTTAATTACGATATTGATAATAATGAGGAATCTTTAGAACTAAAAAATGAACTTGAAAATCTGCTTAAAAAAATTGAAAACCAGCAAAAAAATTACGATACCAGAGCTTCGCGTATGGAAGAAGCCCGGGAATTACTTACCCGTAGTCCATCCTTCTATAAGAATATTGTACAGAAAGATCGCTCTACCAATTCATCAACTGAATAATTGATTGATGATATAATCATAGTATTCCTTAGCCTCTTCTGAATTTGTTTGTTTTTTCAGGTCAAGGAGCCACTCTCTATATTGAAATTCTTTTGCACCTAAAGCTTGTTCGCATTTCCAATTTTTTAGAGGTTCTATTCCCCATTTGTCTAATAAACCCGGATGACCAACCACCATAGATTGTCCAACAAGTAAATCGAAGGTTTTTAGGTTGTATTCTGGAGCTTGAGGTGAAAATATCAAGCCGTTTCGACTAATTTTTTGTAAATATTGTAAATATTCTTTAACTACTACTTCGTAGTTTCTTATTGCCTCATCAACAATAGACTGACTATTTTTGAGTTCATCGGTTAACAATAGAATTCGATCATGGAAATTATTCGTTTGATCTGGTTTTATTTTTGGAATACTCTCCTTTAATTCAACAACTCCATCTCTAATATAACTAGCCCACTGCTGAATAGCATGAAAAGCCTCGTTTCTGGAAAACATCATGTAAACCTCAACTCTTGTTTTACTTTTTCTTTAATGAAACTATAGGAAGTAACTAGCGATAAGTAACTAGCGATATATTGATAACCTCGGAACGGCTGTCTTTTGGTTATCTATCCCTAGAATATTGAGATTATTGGATAGAGTCACGACCGCTAACTAGGACAGTGCAAAAATTTTCTCGATCTGGAAAATGCCTGGTAGCAAGGATTTGATGGACTTTCAGAAAAAAAAAGAACCAGCTGACTAGCTGGCTGCGATGGGAAAATAGTTTTTAAAAACCTCGTTGGTGTTTCTTGGTAGGGAGGCTGGAAAGTCGTGTTGCTGGGGTTTTGGTGGTTTGGCGAAGAGGTTATAGCAATCCGAGTTGCTGGCTTGAGGATGGGGAGTCTTGGGATTTGTTGGTGGTTTTGTTGCTCTTTTTCTTTTTATTTTGCTTTTTCTTCTTGTCATGCAAGCCGGCTTTCACTTCCTCGGCGTATCGCTGGTGGTTGAGGCGGAGAAGTCGGTCGAGAATTTCTCTTCTGGCGGTTTCGCTGATGGTGAATCGAATTCCTTGTTTGGTTTCGTGGAAGTCATGGTCTAAAGATAGGTCATTCCATCCGTAGGTGGCGGCGACGGCTAGATCCATTTCTATTTGTAGTTGCCTCAGTTGTTCGATGTCGGTTTCGTTGTCGTCTGGATTGTGGAAGCGATTGTAGGTTTTGGTTAATCCTTCCTGGCGGTTTTGCATGATTTGTTGGCGATGGTTGTAGTATTTTTCGCCAATTTCTTCTAGCGTATCGGTGGTTTTGGGAAAAGGAAAGGTTTGAAAGCAATCGGAAGGAGTGTATCGAACATCCGTTCGCATGCTTGATGAATTATAATTTACCCATTCTGTATGCGCCATGGATTGCAAAAGTGCAAAAGCAGCATAATCATCGAAGTTAAAAACCACTGTTGCCTCTGACATCACAATGCCAGTAGGTACAAATGCAATTGAGTTGATATTGCTAACGCGGCTGCGAATTAAAACGCGATCGCGTCCTGCTATTGCTTTATAAAGTCCCGGAGTATTTCTTTTATAAAGCCACCACATTTCACGGGTTCTTTTTTCTTTCTTTTTTTCTCTTTCTTTCTTCACCTTTTTTTTTACAATTTGCAAGCAATCGAGATAATCAGCCGCATATGGTGGACCTTTGGGATTTTTAGGATCGTCGTGTTCTGCATCTAGCGGCCAATCGTGAAAATTGATAATCCAACGACTGGGGGATTGATCGGGATTGCTATTTAAGTCATCGCCATTTATATATGGATACAAAACATCTCGATTGCGTGGATCTTTTTCTATTAAAGCTTGCGCTTCTTCTGGAGTCAAAGTGAAACCCATTCCATCAACTTCAGAACCTTTAAAAGATAAACCTTGATTGGCTGCCAACCGATAAGGATTGCCTACAACTTGACCGGGAATGGTGAGATAGGGTGTAATTCCATATACGGATTTGCCATCTAAAATAAATCCTCCTTGCCAATCTCCTCGATGTAGCCAAACTTCTGCTACTTCCAAACTGGCAGTTCCCGGCCATTTACGACTGGATACGGCGCGGTAAATGGTACAGCCATTTGCCACTACCCGATCTAATCCCACTTCCCGGGTATCTCCTTGGGCAATGGTATTGGTGGCTAGCAAGGCTAAGTTGCCTTTGCTATTGAGTAGCTGTTGTCCGCGCAAAAAGAAATAAGAACAAATATCAGCACTTCCGCGCTTGTGGTTAGCAATTTCTCCAACCAAATAGTTGCGGTAATTTTTCCCGAGGTTTTCTGTAATTTTAAAACCACCCATAAACGGAGGATTGCCCACGATCGCATCAAACCCCCATCGATCCTTTTCCTCTTTCGTACTCGCCGCCTTTAAAGAAGAAAGGGCAAACACCTCTGGAAACTCCAACTCCCAGTGAAAAGGACGTAGGGCATTCAAATCCGGCAATCGCTGGCGGTCCGCTTCCTGAATATCCTGTTTTCCCTGAGAAACCAACAACAACCTTTCCCGCAACGACTTAAGTTCTTTTTTGTTCCCTTCTGCCAAATAGCTAGCCACCAACAAATCGCAGCGATCGCGTAAATCTTTGGTTCTTGCTTTTGCCTCTTGCAGTAAATAAGCCTTGCGATTCCGGTCTTGTAGCGTATACACCGGCTGGCTTTCGATTTGTTGCCGCAACGCGATCGCCTCATCCACCTCTCGACGAATGCGATCGCTAACTATTGCTAGCTGCTGGTCTTCCCCTGCTAGCTGCTGTTCTTCCCCTTCCAAATTCCAACGCCGCAACGCTTCCAAACTCAAGCCAACCAACGAATCCCCGCATTTTAAAGCACCATCCAAAAACGTAAACGGCTTGCGAAACTGTAGCGTCTCCAACCACAAAGAAAGTTTTGCCATCTCCACCGCCAGCGGATTCTTATCCACCCCATAAAGACAGCGTTCCGCCACAATCCGTTTGGCAACAATCAACCGTTCCTCTGCATCCGCAGGAATAATGCATTCTTCCGGCTGGGATTGGGATAATTTCCCCTCTGGCGCGACCACAACTTTGCCAGGATTGGCTTTTTCCACCATTTCCCAAGCTTCCACCAACCTAGCCGCCAAATAGCGACAAACCTGAACCAGAAAAGCCCCAGACCCCATCGCCATATCGCAAACTTTTAACTGCAATATCTCCGCCGCCGACTTCAACTGCCAATCTTCCTTGGGTTTGCCTTCAGCAACCCCGACATACACCAATGGTTCCAACGCATGGCGTACCACTTCTTCCGTCAAACTGCGTGGCGTATAGTGGGTACCGGTTTCCCGCCGCTGAACCCCTTCGGTGACATACACGCTGCCTTCGGGAATCACCAACGGATAGTCAAAAGTATCCCGACGAATTAACTTGGCAAAAGGCAACACCCGCTTGCCCAACTCCTGGTCGTTGCCGCAAGCCACTAGCAACTTATCTTCGTCCACCTCACTTTTCGCACTGGATTTTTGATTTTGACGTTCGCCAGCGCCAGCATCATTTTTCGGACAACTCCGCTGCAACGCCGAACGACTCCGTCCGGTTTTCTTTTGCAAAAAATCCACCAACGCTTTCTCGCCGCGTTTCCATTCCCGTTCCAAATCCGCCAGAGGCACTTCCGGTTCTTTCTGTTTGGTACCCACCAATCCCACCACCGTCGATTCCGCGCGCACTGCTTTGTGGTCCAGCAACCCTTCGTAGACGTGACCAATTTGTTCCACATCCAGCGCCCGAAACGACAGCCGCCGCGCTTCCACACCGCCGCCGGGAACGGAAACTTGCAAGATTTGCAATGCTTCCAACAAGTGCAAAACCGTACGATTGTTGATGGAAATGGGATTGGCAACCTGTTTTTCCCAAGAACTGTTGCGTTCTCTCCCTTCTAAAAAAGGAAACTTATCTGGGTCGAACAAATCTCCCCCGTAGGCAGGCAACTGCAAGCGATCGTGTTGCATCCCGCAATAAACTGCCCGAAAGGTTGCCAACAAACGACACCAAGCATCGTTGCGGCGCTCCAATACTTCCTCGCCCCAGGTATCCGCTTGTTCTCGCAGTTGCGATCGCAGGGTAGACACGGCATAATATTGGTCGTACAAGGGATCGCCCAGCAATAGCAAACTCCGTTCTTCTGCTGCCAAGAGAAATACCAATCGCATCATCACAAACAAGGCAGCTTCGTACAGTTCCCCGTCACTCATTCCTTGCAAAAGCTGGCGATTGCGATCCTGGTCGATACGGTCCCAAGCTTGTACCAGCATTTCCACCGCTTCCCGTACCTGAAAGCCTAACTGGTCGGTAATTTCCTGCTGGTCGTTTTTACTGCTGGCAAACAACGCCTCCAGGGTTTCTTCTTCAGGTACCCCCAGCAACCGCTCTATCCCCAGCAAGCTGCGAAATGCCCGCAGGGTCACTTTTTCTTCCAACCACAAACTGGCATACCAAGAAATAAAACTGGTGGTCTCACCCAAACTCGCGTGTACCAACATCCAGCGATCGCCGTTGGTCACCAACCCCAGTTTCACTTCCGTTCCCCGCAGCAACTCCATCATGCGCGTCGCAGGAGATGCTTTCCACCGACTGTTAGCCAGCGTCTTTTCCAAATCTTGATTTGCCGGTACCATTTGTACCAACAAGCGAGGGCACGATGCCTCGTCATCAAACAAAACCCAATCCGGACGCAGGGTTTCGCCATATTCTTTTACATTCACTTGCAAGCTATTGGGAATTTTTTGCCCTTCCAGCAGATTCCCATCAGGATATTCCAAAATTTCCTGCAAAACCCACTTTACCCAAGTATAGTGAATGGCTCGATCGCCCGAAGATTGCGCCTGACTATCCAACCATTCCTCGTACGCCTGGCGCAATATGCGAAAGCGTTCCGGATCGTGTGCTTCCAATCCCTGGGGAAAGACATCCAGCAACACTTGCATGCTGAGAAACGGACCGGAAGCCTCTATGAGAGATAACCATTCAGCGTGGTGGCGGGCAACGGACATGTTTGTATCTGGTGATAGATTGACGAACGGCGCGAAACCAACTAAGCTAGTATAGAGTTATATTATATAGTTTACCGTAATATCGGGCTTTTGTTACTAACATTGTCAATTTTGGCCGCCTACTTAATTAAGTAAACGAAAAATTTTCACAAAAAAGATAATTTCGCTAAATTTATTCATAAAATTGTTTTTTGTACTTTTATAAATATAAGTAGAATGGGTACTGCCCCCTACTAGCTAGTTTAAATGAAAGATCGCCTATGATATCAAAAACCATTGATATGAAAAGCCTTTATCAAAAACTATCAGATATTGGTTTTTCCAGAAACTATGTCCAACAAATTGCCCTACCCCAATGGTGGGATCGAGAATTCGAGCAAACAAGTGGTGCTGCGGTAGAAGCGGCTGCTTACATATCGAGGCGATTGAATTTGGATCTAAATTCGCTGCTACAACCGAACCGAAAGCCAGCGTTCGATGCTTCTTACCAGTCAAAATTGAAAGTTCAAAATGGAACCAACCAACAAAAACTCACAGTTGCCTGTTCGCTAGCCGTTCGAGTTGCGGAGATGGTGGCATATGCCTGCGTTCGACCTTATCATACCATCCATCCACTTTCCGCCCAAGATGTGCGATCGCATATTTTACAAAACAACGAGTTTATTGATTTAGAAAGCCTATTGCAATGGTGTTGGCATCGGGGAATTCCAGTTTTCCATTTTCATCAATATCCCAAAAACACGCCCAAATTTCATGGTATGGTGGTTTGCTGCCATCCTCGAATGTCAAACGAGGGTTGTTCTCGACCAGTTATTGCAATTAGCCATAACCACAAGTCCTCATCCAGACTTTTATTTATCCTAGCTCACGAGTTGGGACATTTGTTGCAAGGTCACGTAACCAGCGATCGCGTTTTAATGGATGAAACGGTAGAATTTTCCAACTCCGATAAGGAAGAAACAGAAGCCAACAAGTTTGCGGTAGAATTGCTATCCGGTCGTTGGGATGCCAATTACAAAAACCCAATTGTTTTAACTGTCAAACAACTGGCTAAGTATGCTAAGGCAAAAAGTTGGGAAGACAGAGTCGATCCTGGTTTCGTTATCAATAATTACGGATGGCATATGCAGGAAGAAAGCAACAAAAACTGCTGGGGAGCTGTTGAAAAAGCTCTGAAAATCGTGGAAAATAATCGAAATGCTCCAGAAACCATCAATCAATATCTATCCCAAGAGATAGACTGGCATTGTCTGAGCGATGACAATCAAGAATATCTGGAGAATATTTTACAGGTGAGAGCGGAAATTTAGACATTGACGGGATCGGCTTATATCGACAATGATATTTTTCTCAAGTTGGTTGCTAGCGATATCCTAGAAAAAGCTTTACAAGCAATTGGTCTGTTGCCCCAAAACGTTGCTGTATTAGAAAGAGCTAAATATGTATTTAGAAAAACGAAACGATATCCAGACGCTGTTATAAATTCAGCGATCGAAAAATTAAATCAGTTTCCGAAAGTTGCAGCAGATGCGGAAGGGGAAAGTGAAGTATTTTTTCGCCTCCACCAAACTTTTGAAATCGATGTAGGAGAAGCGATTCTCATATCAAGAACCTATAGCCATGACGACTGTCTGTTGATAACTGGTGACAAGCGATGTCTCCAAGCTTTAAAAAACAATCCAGCACTTCAAGATATCCACGCCAACCTACAAGGCAGAGTTATTTGTTTGGAACAGATTGTCAAAAAAACGATCGAAACACAAGGATTTTCCTATGTTCGACAACAATCGAAATTTCTAGCTAGCTACGATAAAGCTTTACAAATTGCTTTTGGGTATTCTCTCAATAACGATCGAGTTCAAGTTGTGGCAAATTTGAACAGCTATATTGAGGAATTACAGAGAAACAGCGACAATTTACTGTGCAATCTTTAACCGCCTGTGTCTTCTAGGTCTTCCCAGCTTCGATCGTTTTCTTCTTCCTATCTATTGACAAGACCATCCCAACAGCTAAAATAGAGTTAATTTAATAACATTCCCGGGGAAGGTGTTTTATTTTTTGCTCCTTTGTCCAGAAACTGCCCCTGCCTAAAAATCCTTAAATGTTATTACAAAAGCATTACAAGTTCGCCCCTGCCACCTTGGATTAAGACACCGCCAATTTTTTGGGAACCAAATACATAACCGCCATGGGAAACAATCTCGGCGTGGGTTCGGCAAAACGATCGCGAATAGCAGCGGTTTCCCGTTCGATTTCCCCTGGAATTTCTTCCCAACGCGATCGCAAACTCCGACGATCCTTATCAAACTGTTCCCGTTCGTTTTGGTTGAATAACTCCAACTGTACCTCAGCTTCCATAGTTTTCAATTCCTTAGCAATTTGCGCCCGCAAATCTTGTAAAATCGCTGTCAAATCCGACACTTCCTTTTCACAAGTATGTTGCAACGACTTTTGCAACTGAGCCGTTCGTTCCTCCGCGCGTACCTGCAAACTCCTGCGCAAAGACGCTTCGTACTTCGACCAATGCCGCGCCAAATTATCGCGAACTCCCTGGGGAACCGGTTCTGACAAAGCTGCATCCAGCAATTTTTGTAGCTGCAAAACATTCACTCGACGGAATCGCATTTCATTGGGATTTTGCAACCAACCACCAGCCACAATGACTTCTTCGTGCAGCCGTACCCCATCCCTGCCCAAAACAACCAAACGCCCGTAAGCCACAACCGCCGGCGTATCGTATTCCGAAGGCAATAACCGCGCCGTCACCCGATGCAATTTCTGACTTTTATTAGCACTACCCGTGGGCGATCGCACTTCCGAACGCAACAAGCGCAGACACATCTGCACCAACTGGTGATTTAAATGCACCAGAACCACATCATCCCTACCCCGAACCAAATCCGGGTCAAAAGCAATCGGACGCATTTCGTGGGTGTGGGGATGTCGCAATCCTTCGCTACACTTCGCCCAACTCCCCTGCAACTGTGGCAGATAGTAAGTCCCCTCCCTTTCCGCCGGCTGTAGGGAAGGCTGTTCCGCCAACGCCAACCCCACTTCTACCACCGACTGAATATTTTCCGGCATCAAGCGCAATTGGCGGCGAGTTTCGCTTAACTGTTCCCGTAACTTCTCAATGCGATCGCGTACCTGTCGTTCAAACTTTAACAAACGACGCACCGGTTGTGCCTCCCGTTCGGCGCTTTCCGTATCCAAATTCGGGCGTTCTCCCAACATCGCCTCTTCCACCTGGGAAGCAATCACCGGACCTACCTTGCCCAAATCTTCCCGAATACTGTTTACCTTCAAAGCCGCGCGCATGAGAAATTCCAAATCCCCTTGCAAATCCCCCGGATGCTTTGCCGTTTTCGCCTGCTGCTGGTATTGCTGCCCCACAAAATGATAAATCGAAACCACATTCGCCTTTTGACCGTGACGGTCGATTCGCCCATTGCGTTGTTCCATGCGGTTGGGATTCCAAGGAATTTCGTAGTGAATCAGCTGGGAACAGTAATTTTGCAAATCCAAGCCTTCCGCCGCTGCATCCGTCGCCAACAATATTCTTACTTCCGATACCTCCGGGCTGGCTTGAAAAGCGGCTTTGATGCGTTCTCGGTCTTCCGAACTCATGCCCCCATACAGAGTCATCACTCGGTTGGATGCGGTGAATCCCGCCGTTGCTAGCTGTTGGAACAGCCATTTTTGCGTGGCGCGGTACTCGGTAAATACAATTGCCCGCTGGGAAGAAGACCATTTGCCCTGGGGGCGGATGTGCGTTTCCAACCAGTTTAGGAGTTCCCGGGCTTTGGAATCGGGATTTTTTACAGCTTCCCGCGCCCAGTCTAGCATTTGCTGCAACAATTCCCATTCGCGATCGCTGGGTGGCTGCCACAGCTGCGACGTAGACACAACGGCATCTTCGGTAACCGCCTCGTAGGTCTCGTCATCGGCAAACTCTTCCCACACCGACTCCAACTGCCGCCGCAATACCCCCACTGTTGGTTTTGACATACGGCGATGGGACTTTTGCTGCTTGTTTTGTAAGGATTCCCAATGTTGTTCGATGGTGGTCCGAAAAGCCTCGGGCGAAGAAAACAACCGTTTTTTCAGTAATTTCAGCACAAACTTGGTGGCGTACAGTTGGGTAACATCGTCTTTTGCGCGTTGGCAGCGGGATTGCGTATATTCTTGCAAAGCGCGCGCTACATTTTGTTCGGCTTCGGTATAACTCACGCGAATTGCTTCCAGCTGCCGCTCGGGAAAACGCGGGGTACCATCCCATTTCGGCGGCAGTTCTTGCTTCAAACGCCGCACCATTACTGTTTGTAATTGATTGCGGTCTGGGTCTACTCCCCGCGCAAAACGTTGGTTGTCCAACAGTTCCAACAAAGCGGTAAAACTTTCTGGATAGCCGTTGTGGGGCGTAGCTGTGAGAAATAGTTTGTGTTCGCAGTGGGGGGCAAGCAGGCGAATGGCAGCGGTTCGTTGGGAGTCAATGGCATACCTACCACCTCCCGCTGGTGCAATGTTGTGTGCTTCGTCCACAATCAACAAATCGAACTTGCGGGGATAAGAAGGTTCCCCAGTTGCCGGTAGCACTTCCCGCAGCCAGCGCAAAGGGCGATCGCGCTTGATAAAATCAATGGAGGTAATCAAACGTGGAAAGTGGGTCCAAGGATTGACGTGTAATCCCCGCTTCCGGCGCAAATCCCGCATTAAATCGCTATTGACGATGCGAAAATCCAGCCCGAATTTATCCCGCATTTGCTCGTACCACTGCACTTGCAGCGATGACGGGCAAACAATCAACACGCGCCGCACCCGCTGTCGTAAAATGAGTTCTTGAGCAACCAAACCCGCCTCGATGGTTTTGCCCAATCCTACATCGTCGGCAATTAGCAAGTTCGCCCGGGGCATTTGAATCGCCCGCACCACCGGGTCGAGTTGGTAATCTTCCAGGTCAATACCGCTGCGAAATGGCGCGTTGACGTTACGCACATCAGCATGGGAGGCAGTCCCCCAACGCACGGCATCGATAAAGGTATCGAGTTTTTCTGGTTCGTCAAAGCCTTCTGGCGCTGGTAGTTCCAAACGATCGCACGTAGTAGCGCCCGGTTCTAGCTCCCAAATAACTTGAATCTCTTCTCCCAACCCATCATCTTCAATGGAAGACAAGGTAACCAAATGCTGGGTAGTTTCCCCAGAACCACCTGTGGCTGTGGGGAATTTCGCTGGGATAACCTCGGTCACCACAAAGCGTTGCTGGCGAACGATCGCTAGCTGTCCTAGTTGTGGAAGGGAGGCATGGGCGGTTGTCATGAAGGGAAAAGCGATCGCGACGGTCTAGAAAAACCACAATACAGGTATTATACCAACAATAGGACCGGAAACTACTCCCCATCTTGGCACATTTTACAATCTTGGTGGTACACTCGCATTGTACTTTTCTATTTTCTGAAAACCCAATTTTAGGGTCAAAGTTCGCTATGGAAGCCACCGAACTGCCAAATATTTTTGTTTTAGGGATATTTTTAATGTTCGGCGGCAGTGCTTATGCGATCGCTCGCGTTTTGAAACTGCCGCGGGTTACATTGCTCGTCATTTCGGGGTTAATCGTCGGTCCTTCCGTACTCAACCTCGTTCCCGACGAAATCGTAGAACTGTTCCCCATCATGTCCTACATTGCCCTGTCAATGGTAGCCTTTCGATTGGGAGAAGCGTTCATCGATTTTGACTTCCTCAAGAAAGGATTTCCTGTCTTTGCCATCTCCCTAAGCAAAGCTATCCTCGCTTCCGCCTTGGTATTTGGTGCTGCCTATTTTCTGCGTGGAGATATTGTATTTGCTCTATTGCTAGCTGGATTAGCCCCAGCCTCCGCGCCAGCAGCCATTTTGGATGTCATTAGCGAAACCAAATCTAAAGGCAAGCTAACCAATACCATCGTCAGCGTATTGGCTTTTGATAATATCTTGGGAGTTATCCTTTTCAGCGTTTTGTTAGTAGTTGCGGAAACCATTGCCGGGAAAGGAGAACCCTCTCAAGAAATTCTGGGCGGTCTTTGGGAAATTGGCGGAGCCTTTATCCTGGGCATTTCCATTGGCTGGATTATGGCACGACTGGTGGGTCGTCTGGAAAAGGGCAAACCCAGCCTTTTAGAAATTACAGGATTTCTCTTTCTCTGCGCTGGCCTGGCCTATCAGCTCAAAATTTCTTATCTACTTGCCTGCATTGTGCTTGGTGCTACCGTTGCGAAAAACCGCGCCCAACCCAAACAAAATATTTTCCTAACTGTCGAAGATGTTAGCGAACCGTTTTTGGTCATTTTCTTCCTATTGGCAGGATGCGAACTAGATCTTTCCGCACTGCAAAGTTTGGGCGTCATTGGTATTTTATATGTTTTAGCTCGTTGTTTGGGATTTGTTGTGGGTGGTAGCTTGGCTGCCCGTCTGGTAAACGCAGAACCCGTGGTGCGCCAAAATATTGGTTGGAGTTTATTTCCACAAGCCGGTATTGCTTTGGGTTTGGCTGTCATTACCTTGGAATATTTCCCGCAACTAGGACAACTTTTGGTTTCAGTGATTGTGAGTACCACCATGGTATTTGAATTGTTTGGTCCTGCGGTGACGAGATGGCGCTTGTACAAAGCTCAAGAACCTCAAGAAGCCGCTACCGCACAATCTGGTGATTTGGCCTTCGTACAAAAGAGCAAATAGCGTTTTTGTGGTTTCCGGAACCTTTACCTAGCCAGGGCCGGAAACCCCACCAAACAATTTCTCTGTAGCGAGATAAAATAGGGCATATAATCAAGGAAATTCCCAACTGGTACGGATAGCCAAAGTTCTATCTTTTGGTTGCTTCCACCTATCGAACGTTTTTGGTTTCGAGCCTCTAAGGCAAGCGAAACTAGCAAGCGTTTTGCCGATGTCGGGGATGAAATTCGGCATAATATGGAATTGTGGCACGAAACTTGTTGTAAGCGAGATGGTTAAGACCCATGGCTATTAAACTAACAACTGGACAAAGAATTACGCTGAGAAAAGAAGCGCCTGGTCTAACGGCACTTTTGTGCGGTTTGGGCTGGGAAATTACTAAAGGTCGCGGCCTGAAAAAGTTCTTTCAGTCGGACTTCGACCTAGATAGTGCTGTTTTGTGTCTGGATGAAAATGGAAAAATACAAAAAAGCAGCGATGTTATTTATTATGGCAATATGAAACATCCTTCCGGCTCTATTTCTCATTTAGGAGATAATCAAACCGGACAGCTCATTCAAGATGAAGACGAGGACGAAGACGAAGAAGAATACAAGCAAGATAAGGAACAGATTCTTGTTACTTTGCCCAAAATTCCCAGTCGGGTTGCTAAGTTGGTTTTTGTGGTGACGATTTACGAATCCTACCCTCGGCGGCAAAATTTGGGGCAAGTTTGCAATGCTTACGTGCGTTTAGTGGATTTGGAACACGAACATGAAATTGCTTGCTACGACCTTTCCGATCGTGCCTATCAAGACAAAACCGGCGTGATTTTGGCAGAGGTGTGCCGTCGAGATGGCAAATGGCAGGTTGAGGCTATTGGTGAAGGGGTAAAAGTAGCTAGCTTGCAGGAATTGGTAGAGCAACGATATTCTTAATTGTTCTGGTTGCTAGCCTTATAAGTCTAACAAGCCTTCTGGCGGTAAAATTTCGATGCGATCGCTTTCTAAATTGACTATGGGCACGATTTCTTCCACAAATGGAACGAATAGTGGGCGCGGCGATCGCTTTTTCTTGGATTCTGATGCAGTATCGTTTTTTTCGGAGGCAGGTTGAATGACCAACAAATCGTTGCCAGCCACCATGGTATCCACCACTTGACCGATATAAGCCTGGGTTTGCTGGTGGTACACCGACAAGCCAATTAAATCCATGACGTGGTATTCCCCCGGTTCCAGTTGGGGGCGATCGCTAGCTGGCACCAAAAGACGGCAGCCACGCCAAGCTTCCGCCTGTTCGCGATCGCGAATCCCTTCTAACTGTACGATGTAAAGGGATTTCCCCGGATGGTAGCGCCCCCGCAACAGTTGAATCGGTTGGGGATTGCTATCGGCAGAACGTCGCCACCAGCGAGTTCCAGGTTCCAAAAACCGTTCCGGAAAATCGGAATCCGGTACCACCCGAACCTCTCCTTTAACCCCTTGAGGGGCGACAATTTTGCCAATTTCCAACCATTCGGTATCGGAACTAGCAGAAAAAGTCGTATCTGGCGATGGGTTCGTCATAATTCTTTATTTTTGGGCATGAACGCGGTCGGTGACTTCTGCCAAACGTTTCATAGCCGTTTCGATTTCCTCCGGTGTTGCCGTGAGGCTAATGCGAATGCACTGTTTGGTATGCTGCCACTCGGTTTTTAGACCGGGGAAAAACGGACTGCCGGGAACCACAATCACCCCGGCTTTTTTGATTTCTTGATAAAATTCCCAATCGCTAATGGGCAACTCTGGGAACCACAACCAAGCGAAAATGCCTCCTTCAGTGCGGTGCAGCATCCAAGGCACTTCGGGCATGTGCCGGTCTAAAGTAGCTTCTAAAATTTCTAATTTGTGTTTGTAGTGGGGTTGAATGGCATTTTCCGAAATTTCTGCCAAGGCCCCAGATTCGATCGCCCTAGCCGCGATCGCTTGCCCGTAGCGCGGGGAGTGAATGCACAGATTGGTTTGGAACGATTCCAAAGGTTGGATTGCCTGTTCGTCGCCAATGGCAATGCCAACCCGTTCCCCAGGCAAGCCAGCTTTAGACAAACTCATGCAGTGCAGAAGATTTTCCCCAAAGACCGGCGTCATTTCTGTAAAGTTCAACGCCGGAAATGGCGTTCCATAAGCAGAATCTACCAAAACTGGAATGTTATAGGGAGCAGCCAGAGAGGCAATTTTGCGAACTTCTGCGTCACTGAGAACGTTGCCAGTGGGATTGCAAGGGCGGGAGAAAATAACGCAGCCAGTGCGTTCGTCAATTTCCACCTGGCTGAAATCGGGGCGATATTTAAACCGATGCGCTTGCTTGTCTTCTTCAATGGTGGGTCTGTAAGCAACCAGGGTTTCCTTGTGCAACGCCGTGCCCCCGTAGCCCGTATAATCGGGACTTAAAGGCAGGACCACCTTTTTCAGGAACGTTTCTCCGTCTGAGGTGGAAGTATACCCGCCAAAAGCATTGGCAGCATAGAAATACAAAGACTGACTGCCCGGGGTAATGAGAACGTTGCGATCGCTTAAATTTAACCCGTAGCGGCGGTTAAAATCCTTCACAACCGCATCGATCAGCGGCGCGTATCCCTGGGAAGACCCGTAGCGACAAACCACTTCCCCATATTCGGAACTGGCAAGCAAATCGGCGGTACAATCGCGCCAAAGTTGCTCGACCTCTGGCAAAATCACTGGATTCCCAGCGCTTAAATTCAAGAAATTCTTGCCCTCCCCAGAGCGCAAGGTTTCGATAATGTCCTTCATGATGGCCCGCACCCCGGTCAGGTGGGACATTTGTTCTCCGATTTGGCTCAGCGCTGGATTCACGGCAAACACAACTTACAATTACTGGTTTCGCCTAGCAGTAGGATCGGTGGAAAACTCCGCAAGGAATTTCCTTGTCCCTATCGTAACCACTATCCACTGGAATGGGAGTAGCGATCGATACTTTTTCCATGCTAGAGGATTTGTACGATGATGCCTATGGCATCGGATCGACGTTACTTGCTCAATCGTAGGAAAAAGCGTCCAGAATATCAAGCGCCAAATCTAAAGAAATTTACGATGCCAGCACCGAAAGTAGCGTATTTGGCGATCGAGTAACCACAAACACCGCATACACAACCAACACGGTCCGATTGGCAGCCACCTCTGGACGCTACCAATTGTTGTAGGCGGCTATATTCGGAGTACTTGTCCAATATACAACGCCAAACCATCCCTGTAGGTTGTTGCCTGTCGGTTGCAGTTGTTCTATTTAGCTGCAACCATTTGGGCGATCGAGCCTCCCTTGCCAGAGAATGGGCAAAGCAGCGAGAGAGAAGAAACTGGCCTACCCATACCTACCCTATCCCTACCTAAAGTCATTTGGAACAAACAGCTATGAATCCCGTAGAAACTCTGCGAAAACAACTTCCTTTATCAATTCAACGACTTGCAGATTTAGCATACAACTACTGGTGGAGTTGGACCAGCGATCGCCTTTCTCTGTTTCGAGATATTTATCCGGAGGTCTGGGAAGCTACCAACCGCAACCCAGTAGCCGTTTTAAAGTCCGTCGATCCCGTTCGACTCAGCCAACTGGCTAGCGACCCCATTTACATCCAACGGGTGAAACACATGGCGGACAAATTTGACCGCTACATGGAAGCAAAAGATACCTGGGCCTCGCGCGTTGCCCCTCCTATAACCCGCGATCGCCCCATTGCTTACTTTTCTGCGGAATTTGGCATCCACGAATCCTTACCCATCTACGCCGGGGGCTTGGGCATTTTAGCCGGCGACCACCTCAAATCTGCTTCTGATTTGGGCTTACCTATGGTGGGCATCGGGTTGCTGTATCGCCAGGGATACTTTCACCAACGCCTCAACCGTAACGGATGGCAAGAAGATTACTATCTTGACAACAACTTTGAAGAAATGCCCCTACAGTTGATGGTGGATGGCAACGGCGATCCCATCACCGTTACCCTGTTCATTCGCGAACGCCCGGTCAACATTCAAATCTGGAAAACCATGGTGGGTCGTACCGTTTTATACCTACTAGATACCGATCGCGAAGACAACGATCCTATCGACCGCTGGCTGACCGGACATTTGTACGGCGGCAACCAAGATACCCGCATTGCCCAAGAAATACTGCTGGGCATTGGTGGGGTACGTGCTTTGAAAGCCTTGGGCATCCAACCCAGCCTCTACCACCTCAACGAAGGGCATGCGGCTTTTTGTACCTTGGAAATTGCCCGAGAGCAAATGCAGCAAACCGGGCGTAGCTTTTATGAAGTAGAATCGGACGTACGTTCGCACTGCGTGTTTACCACTCATACCCCCGTTCCTGCCGGTCACGATGCATTTACGGCTGACTTGATGGATTCGTCTTTTGCCGAATATTGGCAACAATTGGGACTAACCCGCAAGCAATTCCTCACCCTGGGGGCACGTCGATTGGGCGATCCCTGGGAAGCCTTTAACATGACGGTTTTGGCTTTGCGCATGTGTCGCAGCGCCAATGGGGTTTCCCGCCTGCATGGCCAAGTATCCCGGCAAATGTGGCAAATCCTGTATCCCGATTGCGAAGAAGACGACGTACCCATCGGACATATTACCAACGGCGTGCACGTGCGTAGCTGGACAGCCCCGTTGATGGCGGATTTGTACAATCAATATTTAGGGGAAGATTGGTCCGATCGCGTCAGCGATTCGCAAGTTTGGTCCCATATCGATCGCATTCCCGATGGCGAACTGTGGTGGCGGCATCAAATCTTGAAAAATCGTTTGGTGAATCACGCCCGTTCCCAAGCCAAAAAAGCCCGGCAAAACCGTGGCTGCGATCGCTCGGAAATCGAAGCCTGCGATCGCTTGTTAGATCCGGATGCCCTCACCATTGGCTTTGCCCGTCGCTTTAGTCTGTACAAACGCGCTTACTTGCTGCTACAAAACCCCGACCGGATGGTGCGGATTTTAGCCAACTCCGAACGACCGGTGCAGTTGGTGTTTGCCGGCAAAGCCCATCCCGCCGACGAACAGGGCAAACGGGTATTGCAGCGGTTGTTTGAATGGCGAGAAAAACATCCAGAAATCAAAAACCGGGTGGCCTTTTTGGAAGATTACGACATTCACACCGCCCAGAAATTGGTACAAGGAGTGGATGTGTGGTTGAATACGCCCCGTCGCCCTCTAGAAGCCTCCGGAACCAGCGGGCAAAAAGTTTGCCTCAACGGCGGTATTAATTTCAGTATCCTCGACGGTTGGTGGTGCGAAGGATATCAAGAATCCCCCAACGGCCAAGGCATCAACGGTTGGGCTATTGGTGAAGATGTCTGTGCCGAAGACCAAAACCGCCAAGACCGTTTGGATGCAGAGTCGCTGTACCATTTGCTAGAATCGGAAATTGTGCCCTTGTACTACGATCGCGATCGCACGGGTCTGTCGCCCGGTTGGTGTGCCATGATGAAAGCCTCCATCAAAACCAATGTCCCGGTGTTCAATACCGATCGCATGATTGCCGAATACGTGGCTAAAATATATGCCCCAGGGGCCAAAGTAACGGCAGAACCCATTTTTGCTGACGCGATCGCCTAGTGGTGCTTGAGCGTACCGAGCGTGGGAGTTTGGGAGCCTGGGAGCTTGGGAGCTTGGGAGCTTGGGAGCCTGGGAGCTTGGGAGATACAATTGGTTGTTTTATCCCATGCCCCGAAGCTCCGATGCCCCCATGCCCCCATGCTCCCATGCCCCGATCCCCCTCTTCCCATCACAAAAACTATGTCCGTCTGGCAAGCCGATTTCTACCGTCGTCCGCTAAAAAACGAACAGGGTCAACCTTTGTGGGAACTTTTCCTGTGCGATCGCACCGGCGAGTTCCGCTATGCCGAGTTTTGCCCGCAAGGATCGGCCAATTCCGGGTGGCTGCAAGCGCAATTAGAAAGCTTCGATGCCCAACAGCGACCCGATGCGCTGCACGTATTTCGGCCAGCATCGTTGCCCTTGCTGCAAGCCGCTGCCGACCCCTTGGGCATTTCCGTGGTGCCCACGCGGCATACGGCCATGTTAAAACAACTGCTGCGAGAGCGGTTGTTTGTTTACCGCCAAAGTCCCGAATATACAGGGGAAGAATACGATCCTTTAGCCGTGGAACGACCTGCCCCCGTTCCCGTACCGGAACATCTCTGGGGCGATCGCTGGCGGTTTGCTAATTTAAAAGCGGGGGTCATTGAAGATTTATTTCGCGATCGCCCCATGCCCTTTAAATCCATGCCCGAGGAATTTTCACCCGTCAACCTCAAACTCGCTTCCACCATCGCCGTTCCCGGCGTCGTAATTGATGGCGGTAGAAATTCCAAACGCTTGGGATCTTGGATCGCCGAACAAAATCCCGCCAGAATCGATTACATACCAGGACAACCAGATGGTTTGGTCTTAGAAACGGGTTTGGCAGACCGTTGGATTTTAGCCACCTTTGAAGATAAAGAAGTAACCGATGCGGGGCATCTCTACCAGCAACGCTTGTTACAAAGTCGCGGCTTGCATTTTCTGCTGGTGCAACCGGATAACTCGGGAATGACTTATACTGGATTTTGGTTGTTGCTTCGGGAAAATTAGCTTTTTGATGGAAGCACTGGCAACAAAAGCGATCGCGGTTTTTTTTTAAGGCTAGTTTGGCGATCCCCCTTACTGAAGGATACCTGTCAGTCATAAACTGAAAACTGAAGACGACCTTGGCAGTTGAGAGGTTTTTACCCGTGAAACGAGTCTTAGCCATTATCCTCGGAGGCGGTGCAGGTACGCGCCTGTATCCGTTGACCAAACTGCGGGCCAAGCCTGCTGTTCCTCTAGCAGGTAAATATCGCTTAATCGATATTCCCGTCAGCAATTGCATCAACTCCGACATCCTGAAAATTTACGTTCTAACGCAGTTTAACTCTGCTTCCCTCAACCGTCACATTACCCGTACTTACAATTTCAGCGGTTTCCAAGAAGGGTTTGTGGAAGTTCTGGCAGCCCAGCAAACGCCAGAAGACCCCACATGGTTCCAAGGAACTGCCGATGCGGTACGGAAATACTTGTGGCTGTTTAAAGAATGGGATGATATAGACCAATATCTCATTCTCTCCGGCGACCATTTATATCGCATGGACTATCGTCAATTTTTGGAAACCCATCAGGAAAACAATGCCGATATCACCATTTCCGTACTACCCATTGATGAAAAACGGGCTTCTGACTTCGGCTTGATGAAAATTAACGACGAGGGTCGCATCATTGATTTCAGCGAAAAACCCAAAGGGGATGACATCAAAAAAATGCGGGTAGATACCACCACATTAGGGCTTCCCTCGGATCAAGCCGAAAAATACCCCTATATTGCCTCCATGGGCATTTATGTCTTTAACAAAGAGGTAATGCACCATCTGTTGCAGGAAAACTCGCAACACACGGACTTTGGGAAAGAAGTCATTCCCGCTGCCTCTACTCAATACAATGTACAAGCCCATCTGTTTAATGACTATTGGGAAGACATTGGTACCATCGAGGCATTTTACAATGCCAACTTGGCCCTGACCCAGCAACCCCAACCGCCTTTTAGTTTTTACGACGAAAAAGCGCCCATTTACACCCGCGCCCGGCATTTGCCCCCAACCAAACTTCTAGATGCCCAAATCATGGAATCGATTATAGGAGAGGGATGCATTCTCAAGGATTGCCGTGTGGTGAATTCAGTTTTGGGCGTTCGTTCGCGCATTGAAGCAGGCTGCATCATTGAAGACAGCTTGATTATGGGGTCTGACTATTACGAGTCCTATGCCGAACGCAATTCTAGCGCCGATGAAGATAAAATCCCAGTGGGCATTGGTGCGAACTCCACAATTCGTCGGGCGATTATTGATAAAAATGCTCGCATCGGTCGCCAGGTACAAATTGTGAATATATCTCGTGTAGAAGAATGCAACCGCGAGACAGAAGGGTATTACATTCGCAATGGCATCGTGGTGATCTTGAAAAATGCCGTTATTCCCTCGGGAACGGTGATTTAGAAACACCATTGCTTGGTGGTTGGTACGAGCTTGATGCCACGGAAGACGTTCCGATGGTGGTTTTTTGACCGAATTTGGCAACGATAACTGGTGGCAACAAAGCAATAACAAAAAATAGGGAATGTGGTTTTTTCAAAGGCGATTGGGTTTGGCTGTATTTTGATGAAAAAAAACAAGAAAACGATTTCGCATCCCATTCCCTGTTTTTTTAATTTTGCGATCGCGAACTTCTCTGGTGATGCCCCATTTAATTTTCCTGATTGGATTGCCGGCTAGTGGAAAATCCTATTCAGCCCAAAAGATGCTCGCTGAGAAGCCGCAACGGCAATTGATTTCCACCGATGCGATTCGGGAAAAGCTGTTTGGCGACGAAAGCATTCAGGGATCTTGGCTAGCCATCGAAAAAGAAATTCGGCAACAATTCGTGCAAGCCGTACAACAGGAAAAAGAAGCGATTTACGATGCTACAAACGCTCAGCGACGACATCGTCGAGAAGCAATCGCCCTGGCACGTTCGGTTGGCTTCACTTCTCTCACTGGCATCTGGATAGACACGCCAGTACAATTATGTATAGAGAGGAACCAACGTCGTCACCGTCAAGTACCAGAGGACATCATCTGGCGAATGAGTCGCCAACTGAACGATGCACCTCCCAGCGTTGAAGATGGCTTCGATCGCTTGATGCAGTTAGATGGCAGTTCGTAGCAACGAGAAATCGCTCCCTCCAGAACGCAATCGCCGCTGAGGCTCAGATGAGGTTCAGACTGCGTGGCAAGTAATTTTGTAGACCGTCATTCGGGAAAGGGAAAGAAACATGGCTACAACCGACTTCAAGGACTACTACCAAATTCTTGGAGTAAGCAAGAACGCGGGTACGGATGAAATTAAAAAGGCTTATCGCCGCCTGGCACGTAAGTACCATCCGGATATGAACCCAGGCGATCGCGATGCCGAAGCGCGTTTTAAGGAAGTCAGCGAAGCCTACGAAGTGCTATCCGACCCAGAAAAACGTAAGAAATACGACCAATTTGGTCGCTACTGGAAACAAGCTGGATCGGCTGGCGCTGGTGGCTATGGCGCTGGCGCTGGTGCCGGTGCTGGTGCTGCCGGTGCGGATTTTGGTGGCTTTGATTTTAGCCAGTATACCAGTTTCGACGAGTTTCTCAACGATTTGCTCGGCCGCGTTGGCGGACCTGGTGCTGGTGGCTATCGCCGCAGTTGGAATTACAATACGACCAGAGACCCTGGAATGGGCGGTTTTGGTGGTGGTTTTGAAGATTTCTTTAGCGACTTTGGCGGCGATCGCAGAACCACCACAACCTCTTCAGCAGCGTTAGACCGAGAAGCCTCCATTACCCTGGATTTTTCCGATGCCTTCCACGGTGTGGAAAAACAACTGGCTATTGGTTCGGAAGTCTTGAAAGTACGCATTCCGCCAGGTGTCAAACAAGGCAGCCGGGTTCGTTTGCGCGGCAAAGGCAAACCCAGTCCCTACGATTCAAATACGCGCGGCGATTTATACCTCAGCATCAATCTCAAACCCCACGAATTCTTTTCCTTTGAAGGGGATAATTTGGTATGCGAAGTACCCATTACGCCGGATGAGGCAGCTTTGGGTGCGACCATTCAAGTGCCTACCCCCGATGGCGAAGTCTCTGTCAACGTTCCCGCCGGCGTTCGTTCCGGTCAAGCTTTGCGCCTACGTTCCAAAGGCTGGCCCATGCCCAAAAAAGGACGTTCCGACCTATTGGCGCGGGTGACTATTGTACCGCCGAAAAATCTTAGCAATGAGGAACAGCAACATTACGAAAAATTGCGCCAGCTGCGTCGCCAAGACCCACGCGCTCACTTACGGAAATACTATCTATAGCCTTTGTAGGCTTGGTTGAATTGGTGTTTCCCCGACAAATCTATTCAAACGCTCTTCGGCGATCGCGATCGCCGTTGTATTTTTTGGGGAATAGGCAAATATATCTTTTAGGCAAAAAATACGCATAATTTACGAACTTGAAGAAGTCCTAACTAAAAACTATGGACTGCCCTTCTAACAAAATCATGGACCACCACCTCCACCGCCACCAGCATACCGGCGCGCAATTCTTTCTTCTTTTTGTTCTTCGTAGTCGCAGCAATGGCAACTATAAGTAATCAAACGAGTCCCTTCTGAAATCGCATCATCTTGAATGGTAATGTTGCTATCGGGACTTAAAATCTTTAGCTTCCAAAAGAGGGTGAAACACCCTGTACTACAGGACAATGAGGTCGATCCCCGAAAAATGGCTAAATTCCCTGTCATGATGGGAAAGTTGCTAAATCAAGGTCAAAGTCCCACCATCCAAGGCTTTGACGGTAATTGAAGAGAAGTTTTTGTCAAAGTTCCGCTATTGTAGTTTTTGATAGCTTCTGCAGATGCTGTTGCTTGAGAAACAAGCGTTTCGTTTGTCTGGGCATTGGCAACGCCAAAAAACACTGCACAGAAAAATCCCAACGTTAGGTAACTCAGCCAACGAAAGGGATAGGAATACTTTGGCCAGAATTTAGAAAACATAATAGCCGACAAATACATTTTTCCATTGTTGAACCCATCAAAGCAGGTAGCGATCGAACATGTTAGGCTTTGACTTTATAGTAAAATGCTAGCGTAGCGATCGCTGGGCTAAGTGCGAGTTTAATATTTTGTTATAAGTAACGTAAATAATAAGAAATAATTATTATGTCATGTTGGTAGCCAAACAGCAAGTAGGAAAGCGATCGCGGGAACTAGGGAAGAACAGATAGCGTTTGTTTTTCTAACGATTGTCCTATAGAAAAGGGAACCTCTTCCAAATTTTTTGCCCACTACGCTTGGGGCCATTTTGCTGGCAGTGCGCGAAAATAGAAGTAGGTATATCGCCCTTTGGCAGCATCGGAGTATCGATCGTCCTGCGATCGGGATTTGACAGTTCGCTCAGCCATACCGGTTCGGGACTGTCCCCTTGGGAAATCGCTGTTTTCGCATCTTTTGGAAATTGTACGAAAAAAAATTATAGAGAAAAGATAGATTTTTAGAACTTTTTTATTGATTTATGAGCGATCGCAATTGGCAAGAAAACCATCAAGAACTCGATAGCGTCCTGGCCAACTTAACCGAAATCCAGGAAGAGTTAAACTACAAACAAGCCAAAGTGGCATTGCAAGATTTGGTGGCGAAACTCGACCTCACTCCCAGCGAATTGGGCGGTTTGCAATCCTACGTGCGATCGCTGACCAATATGCTAGATAAATTGGAGCATTCGGTCGTGCAAATCGCCGCCTTTGGCATGGTTGGCAAAGGGAAATCTTCCCTGTTGAATGCTCTGTTGGGGCAGCAAAAATTCGATACCGGTCCTTTACATGGGGTGACGCAAACCACGCAAACTGCTAGCTGGAGTGTTGATGTTTCCTCGGCAAATACTGGAGGTTCCCAACAGGTGTTGCAGGTTTCGATTCCCGGTTTGGATAACTCCGAAATTCAACTGGTAGACACCCCCGGTTTGGATGAAGTGGATGGGGAAACCAGAGAACAATTAGCGCGGGAAGTGGCGACCCAGGTGGATTTGATTTTGTTTGTCATTTCCGGCGACATGACCAAAATTGAATACCAAGCCCTTTCCCAGCTGCGAGAAGCAGCAAAACCGATTTTGTTGGTGTTCAATCAAATCGACCGCTATCCAGAAACCGACCGGGATGCCATTTATCAGAAGCTACGCGACGAACGCCTCAAACAGCTTATTCACCCGGATGAAATTGTCATGGCAGCGGCGGATCCGTTGGTTCCCTATCCCGTACAGCATAAAGACGGCAGCCTTGGGGTAAAACTCCAACGCGGCGACCCCCAAGTGGAATCGTTGAAGCTCAAGATTTTAGAAGTATTGAACCGGGAAGGGAAATCCCTGGTGGCGTTGAATACCACCATCTACGCCCAGAGTATCAATGAAAAGCTCGTACAGCGGAAAATGGAAATCCGCGATCGCACAGCCAATCAGATTGTTTGGAATGCCGTGATGGTAAAATCAGCAGCGGTGGCGTTTAACCCAGTCACCGTGGTGGATATGATTGGCGCTGGTATTGTCGATGTCAGTATGATTTTAGCCCTGTCTAAATTGTACGGCATTCCCATGACCCAAATGGGGGCGCTCAACCTTCTGAAAAATATTGTTTGGAGTATGGGGGGGGTTGGCGCTAGCGAACTGTTTGCCCATTTGGGATTGAGCGGTTTGAAAGGATTGTTGGGAATGGCCGCAGGTCCCACGGGGGGCGTTTCTTTGGTTCCTTACGTATCGGTAGCCTTGACCCAGGCAAGCGTGGC
The DNA here is from genome assembly GCA_964477525.1 of uncultured Geitlerinema sp. GTDB lineage: Bacteria > Cyanobacteriota > Cyanobacteriia > Cyanobacteriales > PCC-9228 > PCC-9228. The sequence continues at coordinate 25,521 of CAYZHY010000001.1, forward strand.
GGGGGTAGCTTCCTATGCCATCGGTCAAATTGCCAAAACCTATTTGGCGGCGGATGCTTCGTGGGGAGAAAGCGGACCCAAAGTTGTTGTTCTGCAAATTTTGGATTCTTTGGATGAAACCAGCATTCTCCACCGGGTGAAAGACGAATTGCGATCGCAAATTTTAAAAAGCCCTTCCCATCGCCCATTTCAATCCCATACTCAAAACTGGTCCCATCCTCACGATGAGGAAGATATCGACGATGAATGGGATATCGAACATCTCTAAAAGATATTTGGCTGCAAAATATCCAAGATACTGTTAACTTCGTTATAGAAACGATACTATAGGAAGCGATTGGTTTCGCCACGAGTAAGACTGGTGTTTGAAACGTTTGCTACTGACTTCCGTATAATCTTTGAGCGCGACCCGGCAGCCCGTAACTGGCTAGAAGTAATAACTTGCTATCCAGGGTTGCAAGCGCTTTTATTTCACCGCTTTGCCCACTGGCTTTATCGCCTAGGCATTCCCTTTATTCCACGCTTTATTTCCCATTTGGCCCGCTTCTTGACGGGGATAGAAATTCACCCCGGCGCTCAAATTGGGAAAGGGGTCTTTATCGACCACGGGATGGGCGTGGTTATTGGAGAAACAGCCATTGTGGGCGATTACAGCTTGATTTACCAAGGTGTTACTCTTGGGGGAACTGGTAAAGAAAGTGGCAAGCGCCATCCTACCCTAGGAGAATGCGTCGTTGTTGGGGCTGGTGCCAAGGTTCTTGGCAATATCCAAATTGGCAACGATGTTCGGATTGGTGCTGGTTCTGTGGTTTTGCGGGATGTTCCTTCCGACTGTACCGTGGTTGGTATTCCCGGTCGGATTGTCTACCGTTCGGGCGTTCGGGTTAGCCCCCTCGAACACGGGCAACTTCCCGATTCCGAGGCCAATGTGATTCGAGCTTTGGTCAATCGCATTGAGACTTTGGAAGAGAACGTCCAACAATTGCAACAAAAACGTTGCCCCCAGGAAGTAGATGAGTCCGATGCCGAGTCCAACCAAGAACAAGCCCCTAGCTGCCAACTTCAAGATAAGGAAATCCAGCAGTTTTTTAACGGTGCTGGGATTTAGACGTTTGCTTGATGGAACTTAATGTTCTGACGCGATCGCCAAAGCTGCTCCACCGTAGCCAATTCGTACCCTTGTTGTAGCAAAGTTCCCACAAGTCGATCTGTAATCTCTGCTACGTATTGACCACCAAAGGCACCATCGTGCAAGACAATGACAGAACCGTCTTCGACTTGTTGGAGAATCCGCTGCAACACCACCGAAACGCCTGGCTGTTCCCAATCTACCGGTACCACACTCCACATAACTGGGCGATAGTGCCACTGTTGGAGGCGCTCCAAGGTATGGGGCGCAAACAATCCGTTGGGAGGGCGCACGTCTACCACTCGGTGGGGGTCGATTTGGCAAGCAGCTGCGATCGCTTGTTGCGTTTTTTGTAAACTTTTATATAGTTCCGCCCTACTTAACTTGACAAAATTTACGTGTTCGTATCCATGAATGCCCAACCAATGTCCCTGTTGGTACACCGCTTGGGCGATTTCTGGATATCGCTGCACCTGTACGCCCAACCAAAAAAAACTCGCCACCACCCCATATCGCTGTAAAACCTCCAGCAACGCTGGCGTATAGCGAGGATGGGGACCATCATCAAATGTCAAAGCCACCTGTCGCTTTCCCGGTTCCCCCGACCACAGGCACTGGGGAAACGTCGGTTTGAGAACCCGATAAACCCAAGGCAAAATCTGGTGCATTTTTCTCGATCCCCATCGCAACATTGCCCAAACAATCTTCCCGTTTGTCAACCTCACGTCGCCTGCTTCTGATGTAGGGGCAATTCAATAAAAAATTCCGTTCCTTCTCCGGGATGGGAAGAACAATGCAGGCTACCTTGATGTTTTTCTGTAATAATTTGATAGCTGATAGCCAATCCCATCCCCGTTCCTTTGCCAACAGGTTTGGTGGTGAAAAACGGATCGAAAATACGTTGTTGTACGTCTTCTGGAATGCCTGGTCCGTTATCGCGAATGCGAACAAGTACGCGCTCGTTTTCTAGCAGTTCGGTCGCAATGTAAATTTCGCCGCGACTTTCTTTACACTCTTGTGGATTTTCCTCGGAATATTCATCCAAAGCATCGATGGCATTGCCAAACAAGTTCATAAAAACCTGATTGAGCTGACCGGGATAGCACTCCACGGGAGGAATCTCCCCATACTCGCGCACCACGTGAATGCCCGGGCGATCGGATTTAAACTTCAATCGGTTGTGTAAAATGGTAAGGGTGCTGTCGATGCCTTCGTGCAAATCCACTGCCTTGACTTCGGCTTCGTCCATGCGAGAAAAAGTCCGCAAGGATTTGACAATCTCTCGAATGCGCTTCGCTCCGATCTGCATGGAATCTAGCATTTTGGGCAAGTCTTCTGCTAGAAAATCCACGTCTTTTTCTTCGATGAGTTCTTCCAAATCTTCGGAAGGTTCGGTGTATTCCTCCTGATATTGCTGTACCAACTCCAGCAAGTCGGTGGCGTATTCCGTTAAGTGCTCTAGATTTCCATAAATAAAGTTGACGGGATTGTTAATTTCGTGGGCAACCCCAGCCACCAATTGACCCAAACCTGACATTTTTTCGCTTTGTACTAGTTGGGTTTGGGTGCGTTGCAATTCTTCCAAAGTTACTTGCAACTCGTCGGCTTTTTGTCGCAGTTGCGCTTCCGATTCTTGCAAAGCCAGCTCTGCCTGTTTGCGATCGCTAATATCCTGTACGATGGCGATAAAATATTTGGGATTTCCTGACTCTTCCCATACCAAAGAAACTGTGGCATTGACCCAAACGGCAAATCCATTTTTGTGCAGGTGCCGTTTTTCTAAAGAAAAGGTATCGATGTCTCCTGCCAGCAACTGCTGCATGTACTCGGTATTCGTGGGCAAATCTTCCGGATGGGTTAAATCTTGGAAATGCATGGAGAGCATCTCCGTTTGCGTATAGCCCACAATATCGCAAAACTGCTGGTTGAGACGCAGGAAATTACCATCTACTCCTACATGGGCAATCCCCACTGGCGCTTGTTCGAAGGTGGCACGAAATCGCTCTTGTTCCTCTTGCAGTGCTTGTTCGGTTTCTTTCACCACTGTAATATCCCTTGCTACCCCATATACCATTCCTTCCGTCGTCGCTGGCGTTGCATTCCAAGCCAACCAGCGATATTTACCATCCTTGCCCAACAAACGATTTACAAAATCCAAGGTCGGCTCTTGCGTTTCCATCAGCCGGTTAAACTCCTGAATTACAGCTTCCCGGTCGTCGGGATGCTGCAGTTCGGTAAAATGAAATTTCGTAAACTCCTCCGGCGTATATCCTAAAATTTTGGTGACAGCGGGACTGACTTTTTCAAAATATCCTTCTCGGTTGACCACCGCCAAAATATCTAATGAAAAGTTAAAAATTTGTTCTAGTTCTCCCTGTGCGCGTTGTAGTTCTTCGTTGGCTGCTTGCAGTGCCGACGTTCTCTGTTCTACTAACTCTTCCAAATGTTCTTTATATTGTCCCAACTCTTCTTCTGCTTGTTTGCGGTCCGTAATATCGGTAGAAATCCCTCCCACAGCGTAGGGGTTTCCATCTTCAGTGCATAAAGGAAATTTGATGGATAAATAGGTACGTACTTGTTCTCCTTGGGAAATTTTTTCTTCCATTTCCAGGGAAACGCCAGCTTCTAGTACCTTTTCATCATTTTCACGCACCGCATCAGCGATCGCTTTTGGTAGCAGTTCGTAATCAGTTTTCCCCAAAATCTCTTCTGCCGAACAGTTCAATGCTTGTTGGTGCGTTATATTGCTTAAAATCAAACGCCCTTGCAGGTCTTTTAGGTAAATGGGAACTGGTGTATTGTCGAGGATGGCTCTTAAAATTCTCTCGCTATCTTGCAACGCCTTGCGAGTTTCAACCAAATCAGTGATATCCCGTCCTTCCGGCACGAGCACAATCACTTCTCCCGATTCATCCCGAACTGGTTTTAGGGAAAAATCAATAGTAATCGTGCGATCGTCGGCACTTAGGATATCCTGTTCGTAGCGGATAAAATTCCCCTGACGCGCCTGTGCGATCGCATCTTTGACCCTTTGCCGCGCTGCTTGGGAAATCCGAAACCAAGGCGTTTCCCACAAATACTTCCCGACCACTTCCTCTCGCCGACAGTCAATAAAAGCCAAAGCCGTGTCGTTGGCTTCTAACAAGGTTCCTTCTGAGTCAAGCAATCCCATAAACTGGAAGGTTTGCTTGAACATGGTGCGAAAATTGCGCTCTCCTTCGCTCCAGGTCAAAGACTGTTCGGACGATACCGATGGGGATTCCCCCGATCGGCGATCGCCCGTGTCTAGCAACACACCATCCCACAAAATCCCCCCTTGGGGAACGGTTTCTGGAATTGCATTTCCCTGGACCCAGATAACACCGCCATCCGCACTCAGAAAACGACCTTCCCAAGACCACGGTTGTAGAGTTTGGGCAGATACGTTCAATGTTTCCCAAAAGGTTTCTCGGTCTTCTGGATGTATCGAGTACCAAAAACGCTCTGGTTGCTTCTCGATTTCTGTGGCTGTTGCCCCGAACAGCCGTTCGTATTTGCTTTCCAGCTTCGCAACGCTGGTCTTGCCATCGCTACTGCGGAAAAATTGTACGATCGCTCCCGGAAAGCAGGCAGCTAATTTTTGAATTCGCGAAGAACTTGTTTGAGATTGTCGTTTTTCGGACATCGCAGACGTTGGTAGAAAACGATAAAAAAGACTGCTGGACGAGTCCTAATAATAAAGTTTATTTCCGATTGAACTAGTAATTAGGTTAAGAGATCCATCATGTAGGTAGATTTTTAATAAATTTATAAATTCCATTGAGCGATCGGCATCTCGCCGATGGATGGAAGTCAGTTTGGTAGATACAACCGATCCCCATGTTTTAGGAACACCTACACAAAAGTTGGCCAGAAAAACTCTAAGCTCCCTTTTGCTAGTACATAAAATATAAACCCTTGTTTACTCTAGCTTAAACTGCTTGTCGGTGTCATGCTAGGTTCTTGGAGCATTGATTTTTTGATTTCCTAACCAATCATGTGGGTTACCCATTCCCGGCAGCTGCCACCAGCAATATGCTTTTACAATAAATTCAATAGGTGCGATTCGTAAAGAAAATTAATCCTCGGTGCCGCAAGCACCATGGAAAAGCTATTCCTTCAGCACCCAACTTCAGAAAAATCGAAAACTGCTAAAGAATCCAGATAGCAATGAGCCAACGTCCTTCTGTTTTTGAAAAATTTCCCTCCGGAACGCTAGCCAGCCTTCAACGAGCCGACCAAATGTGGCAAGCTCTTAAGGAAAATACTCGCCCTCTCATAGAAAGCGTACAAGAATCAACCACCCCCCTCAACACTGTCGAGTGGGATGTGGTGGTCAGTGGGGGAACATTAGGGATTCCCATAGCCGCTATTTTAGCTCAAAAACAATGGCGAGTAGCCGCCATCGAACGCGGTACTGTTCGGGGTCGAGAGCAGGAATGGAATATTTCTCGTTCGGAATTGCAAGTTCTTTGCGAGTTGGAGTTGCTCTCACCTGAAGAATTAGAAGATGCGATCGCTACTGAGTTTAACCCGGTGCGCATCTCCATTCGAGGGGGCAATGATATCTGGGTCCGGGATATTCTCAATGTGGGGGTTTATCCAGTAACCTTCATCGAAACTTGCAAGCAAAAATTCCTGCAAGCTGGCGGTCAGTTACTAGAGGAAGAACCTTTTGCCGGCGCTACCGTTCATCCCAATGGGGTTGAGGTAAAAACCAAAACCGGAAACACCCATCATACCCGCTTGCTATTGGATAGTATGGGACATTTTTCGCCCATTGCGTCCCAAGCACGTCAAGGGCAGAAACCGGATGGTATCTGCATGGTTGTGGGCGGGTGCGCTCAAGGATTTGATGAAAACGAATCTGGAGACTTGTTTGCTTCCTTTACTCCCATTCTCAACCAATGCCAATATTTTTGGGAAGCTTTCCCCGCTAGAGATGGGCGCACGACCTACCTATTTACCTACATGGATGCCGATCCCCGTCGTTTCAGTTTGTCTTTTTTCCTAGAAGAATACTTGCGCCTGCTGCCAGAATACCAAAACGTGGATTTGGAACAACTGCAATGGCAACGGTTGTTGTTTGGATTTTTCCCATCCTATCGCCAAAGCCCCATTCGTTACCCGTGGAGTCGAATTTTACCCATTGGCGATAGCAGCAGTACCCAATCTCCCCTTAGTTTTGGTGGTTTTGGTGCTATGGTGCGACACCTGAAACGTTTGAGCGAAGGCATTGACGAAGCACTACGCTGCGATGCTTTGCGCCACGGAGATTTGGCAGAGTTGCATCCTTACCAACCCAACCTCTCGGTTACCTGGTTGTTCCAGCAAGCTATGAGTGTCGATGTGGATCGCACCGATATCGACCCCGATGCCATCAATCGTTTGCTACGCTGCGTTTTTGCCGAAATGGATCGGTTGGGAGAAAAGGTTCTCAATCCCTTTTTGCAGGATGTAGTCCAGTTTCAACCGCTTTCAGCAGCTTTGTTGCAAACCACCATTCGCCATCCCCAGGTGGTTCGGGAAGTGATTCCCAAACTAGGAATAGAGACGTTGCTCGATTGGAGCCGTCATTACTTGGGATTGGGCGCTTACAGCGGATTGTACCTACTAGCCAAACAATTTCAAAAAGCGATCGCCGGGTTATCCCCCCAACAACAATATTACTTTCACCGTTTGTTAGATGCCTACTGCTACGGCAGCGGTCAGGATTATGATTTGTAGCAGTCGGGAGTTGGGGCATGGGAGCATGGGGGCATGGGATCAAACCACCAATTGTATCTCCCAGGCTCGGTACGCTCGATCTTCCCTATCCCAAACCAACCATGGCTGATACAATTGCCCTGTATATAGTCCGTTCAACCTACTTAATTATTTACGTGTTTCATGGCTGACCAAAGTACGACCCGCAACGAAGCGGAAGTTCGCGCTCAGAAAATTGAAAAATTGCGATCGCTTGGCATAGAACCCTATCCTAGTGCTAGTTTTCAGCGATCGCACACCGCTAGCGAAGTTCAAAAAATATTCAATCAGCCCCAACGACAAATCGAAAACGGGCAAACTGACCCACAAGCCGAAACTTTACAAGTGTGCGGCAGGATTACTTCCAAGCGCGACAGCGGTAGCATTGGCTTCATTGACCTCAAAGACGCTACGGGAAAAATCCAACTCAAAATCGAAAAAAAAGTCGTCAGCGATGAGTCGCAAGTAGGATTCAAACAAATTCAAAAACTTCTAGACAAAGGAGATTTTGTCGGCGTAGAAGGCGTTGGCTGTCGTACCAATCGCGGCGAACTATCCATTCAAGTTGAAAAACTACAACTGCTCGGTAAAGCCACTTCTCCTTTTCCCGATGAATACTACGGTATCAGCGAACCGGAAACCTGCCGCCGCCATCGGGAAATCGATCTAGTAACCCATCCAGACGCATTTCAGCGCTTTCGTCGCCGCAGTCAAATTATCAAGAGTATTCGTACTTATTTATGGGAACAAGGGTTTGAAGAAATCGAAACGCCCAACCTACAAGCCATTTACGGCGGTGCCGCTGCTCGACCTTTTGTTACCCATCACAACGCTCTCGATGTAGACCTGTACCTGCGCATTGCCACGGAACTATTTCTCAAACGGGCTGTTTGTGGTGGATTTGAGCGTGTTTTTGAACTAGGGCGCGTTTTCCGGAACGAGGGAATTGACAGTACCCACAACCCAGAGTTTAGCTCCTTGGAAGTATACCAAGCTTATGCTGACTACTTTGAAATTATGACCTTGGTAGAAGATTTGATTTGCTACGTGGTTGCAGCTACTCTGGGAGAAAACGTACAAGAAATTGAATACCAAGGTTCGCGCATCAATCTAGAACGCAAATACGACCACAGCGAAAAATATCCCGGTTTCACCGGCAAGCACTGGCAGGTCAAAACCATGGTGGAAGCGGTTCGAGATGAAACGGGATTGGATTTTGATACCCTAGAGCTAGAAGAAGCGATTCAGGGTGCAGAAAAACTGGGGCTGTCTCCCTCGAAACTACAAACCCAAACCATTGGCTATCTCCTGTATGCAGTCTTTGACGAAATTGTGGCTCCGACCTTAATGGAACCCACCTTTATTGTCGATTTTCCCATTGAAGTCAGCCCCCTAGCTAAAAAACACCGCAACAAGCCAGGGTTTGTGGAACGGTTTGAGCTGTTTATGCACGGAACCGAATATTCTAATGGTTTCTCGGAATTAAACGACCCCCAAGACCAAAGAAAGCGCTTTGAAGCACAACTGGCTCAAAAACAAGCCGGTGATGAAGAAGCCCATCCCATGGATGAAGATTTTCTAGAAGCTCTTTCGTTGGGAATGCCCATATGTGGTGGTATGGGGATTGGTGTCGATCGCTTGGTGATGTTGCTAACCAATACAGCCAGCATTCGAGATGTTGTCATGTTCCCCACCATGCGCCCTACGCAAACTGAACAATAAAACAATTCCCTACTTTAACTTTATATGGTACCCCCCCCAATTTGATATGCGATCGGCTATGGTGGAAGTAGGCTTTCCATGAGTGGCTATGCTGCAACGTTTTCTTGCTCTATCTACACTAACGCTGGCATTTCTGTTCGCAGGCTGCGGCGGCGGTAACGACGGTGCCGATAATGGCACCGATGGGAACAATAATGGCAATTCCCAACAGAAACCGGTTCCCTCTGCCGAATCCAATACCCCGCAGAGCGATAATGGTAATGGGAGCGACACGGAAGAAACCGAACAAACGGATAATGGTACTGATACAAGGGCGCAACAGCAGGATTTTTCCGATCCTACGGTTTCTCCGCGATCGCGCTTGATCCAACCCACGGATCCGCAACAACGGACCCGACAAATTACCGGTCGCCCCACCCCACAAGAACAAAACCAGCCAGGGCAACGTCAAGATCCTTTTAGTGCCCCGCAATCCATACCGCAGCAACGCACCCAAAACAACAATAACTCATCTGCTCCGAATATTCCTCGAATTCCGAAACTGCCGGAACGTAACATTCCCTCGCTATCCGACAGTCCAGTAGCGATTGGACCGAAAATTCCTACTCGTACTCCTGAAGAGGGTCCAACACCATCTCCAGCGCCGACGAGCACGCCAACACCATCTTCAACGCCAACGAGCACGCCAACACCATCTCCAACGCCAACACCATCTCCAACACCATCTCCAACGCCGACCCCGCCACAACCAACAATTGCCAGGGGGGTAAAAGTTACAGGAGCCATTCAAGTTGGCAATAAATGGCACGCCATTGTGAAAGCTCCCAACGAACTGACTAGTCGTTACGTACCGGTAGGACAAAGAATTGGCAACGGTCAAGTTCTGGTCAAGCGCATTGAAATGCAAAACAATAACGACCCAGTGGTGGTTTTGCAAGAGAAAGGAATAGAAGTACCCAAAACCGTAGGATCTGCAGCTGATATTGGCGAGTCTGAACCAGGAGAGCAGCAACCAGACAATGGCGAGTCCGCTTAATCGCGTTTGGTAACCAGCAGCAAGGAAAATCAAAAAAGAGGTAGGTCAAAATAAGCGCTACAAGGCGCTATTGTGAAGAGGATGTGACTATGTTTGGCGGTCAAAAAACGAGCATGGCACTGTTGGTAGCAGCAGTTGTTGGTACGGGTAGCTACTTCCTACCTGGGCTACCTACAAAAGCCCAGCAAGCAGATGTTTCAGAAGTATCTTGCGAACCTGATATCAGTACGGGTCGTGCCAACTGCGAATACTCCGACGGTATTTACAAGGGACAAATCGTTAATAAAATCCCCAACGGAGATGGTGTCTACGTATTTTCCAATGGGGCTCGTTACGACGGCGAGTTTCGCAATGGTGTGGCTCACGGTCGAGGAGTCTATATTTCAGGAAACGATACTCGTTACGAGGGCGTTTTCAGAAACGGTAGCATTGTCAGAGGTACGATTCAGTTTCCCGATGGAGGCTCTTATGAAGGAACGTTCAGCCAAAAAGGTCAGAATAACGGGAAACCCAGCAGCCGTCCATCCGGTCAAGGGACATTTGAGTTCGCCAACGGCGATGTCTACCAAGGTGAATTTTTTGCCGGTCAACCCTTTGGAAATGGTACTTTGAGGCGCAGCAATGGTACGGTGTGTCGAGGGGAATTTTACAATCAAAACCTCAATGCAAATAACGCCGTTTGCGAGTTTCCCAATGGCGCTACCTATAGAGGGGAACTGAAAGGTGGGGTCCCCCATGATAACAACGGCGTGTTAATTGGTCCCCGAGGAGAACGTTTTCAAGGTAGGTTTCGCGACGGGCAGCCAGTTGGAGAAAATCAAATTTAATTTTGCTCTTGACCGTCGTTAGAGGGCTGGTAGGATTGGTTTTGTGCTGAAAACGGTTGCACGGAATAGGACCCCTGCCAACCATTCCTAGAAGGCTTGCCAACGGTTTTTGGTAGTTGGTTGCTGTCCGAAGTTTCTCCATCACTATCGCTTCCTTCAGATGGAGAATTTTTACGATAGCCGTAGAAGTCGATGCGATAATCGGTAATTTTGACCCCAGTTTTGGCTTCAATTTGTTGGATAATTTCTTCTGGTAGCTCTACGTATATGTCCAGAATGCGATCGCTGTCCAAACAATTAACGTGGCTGTGGGGATCGCTGATGTTACCGTACAAGCGACCGTCCGAGCGTTCGATACATTCAATGATGCCGTTGCTAGCAAGCGCATCCAAGTTTTGATAAACCGATGTATGTCCGATGTTTTTGCCTTCGCGATTTAGATGGTCGTAAATTTCCCTTGCAGATAGGTGTTCCTGTCTTTCCCACAACAGTTCTAAGATCGAGCGTCGCTGGCGGCTAACCCGCATTCCCAACGCCTGACAGCGGTTAATGGCATCTTGTAAAGATCGAATTGGTTTCAAAACGGCTGCTTCATCCTCCATCATATTTGCTAACAATAGCGACAGTTCGTCAAATTTTTTTTAAATTAAGCGATCGCGTTCTGTCAATACTATTTTCCTATTGTTTTTATTCTATCCTAAAAAACTGGGAATCGTCTGCTAGACAAGGTAAGCGCGTACATTACCAATTTCTAACAATCTGTGATATTTTCCACCTAGGGAAATTGGAAGCTAAAACTTTTTTCAAGGCTTTAATTAGCAACAAAAAACAATTGTTGCTACCAAATACCAAAATTCATTCATGCAATTATGGCTACAACCATTACATTAAATGCGGATACCTTACAACAGCTCGATTTGTCTCCCGCCGAGACAGTTATCGAAGATTGGCAAAACATCACTTCGCTTCCCGAAACTGGATTGAATTTTCATATCGACTACCCCCGAGAACCGGAAGACCCACGGGAACTTTCGGAAATTCCGGAAGTTAGATTGTGGTTTGTACGTTTGGATGCTCGCTATCCGTGGTTACCCATTCTTTTAGATTGGAAGGGGGGAGAACTGCCTCGCTACACAGCTATGTTGGTACCTCATGAGTTCCAACGCAGCGAAGGGATTCAATACAATCCAGAGGCTTTGGAAATCTTTTTAATGTCCAAAATCTTTGTCATCCACGAATGGTTGCGCCAGCGGCAAATTTCCAGCAAATCCCGCTTGATGTCTATGGCACAAGTTTTGGGCTACGATCTGGAAGCTGGCATTTTCGAGCTGCTCGACGCAGAAGAGCAATAACCCGTTTTTGCATACTTGTTGAGTACAGTTCCCTGCGGTTGGTTTTTGATTTTGAGATCGAGCCCTACCCCATCTCTAGAGGGCATAGTTATACCAGATCCGAGATGGGAAAACTACATTTTCCATAGGAAGAGGGGGAAGAGAACGATCGGGAAGTTGTGCCATTTTGTCGGGTCTTTGCAGTGCGGATTCCGTATTAGAGTGTCTGGGGAAGCAGGAAAGTTTGCTTAACAAGCATGCAATTGCTCGAAATTGGAAAAATACCGGCAAAATTTCCTATGAAAATCGCTATACCTGCCCTTTGACCTGGAAAATTGTAAATTTTTATTTCTACACTTTATATATTACTATTTGTGCATATACGATTTTTGTTTAAGGGATTCAATTTAATGCTTTCCTGAGTAACTGCTTTTGCATTTATTGCTGTATGGCCAAGCAATGCGATCGCTGAAAAGGCAGGAAATCTGTCCTTTTATCACTTTTTGTACATATAACGTTAAATCGTAAACCAGATTCGGACTTGCCCGAGCAACCCATTTCCCAACCAACTATCCCACACTAACAGTTACCAATTTTGAAGGAGGAACGCCATGCGTATTTTGATGATTCAACCCAACTACCATTCCGGTGGTGCTGAAATTGCCGGAAACTGGCCGCCAAGTTGGGTACCGTACGTCGGTGGGGCCCTAAAACAAGCAGGCTTGACCAACGTACGATTCGTGGATGCCATGAGTAAGGACATCCCCGATGATGTATTAGCGCAAATTATCGAAACCAACCAACCAGACGTGGTTTTGGCCACTGCCATTACTCCCATGATTTACCAATCGGAAACCACGCTCAAAATCGCTAAGGATGTTTGCCCCAACGTGGTGACGGTGATGGGGGGAATCCATCCCACCTACATGTATGGCGAAGTGCTTAACGAAGCGCCTTGGGTGGATTATATTATTCGCGGTGAAGGGGAAGAAGTTACCGTTCATCTATTAAAAGCCATTGAAAATGGAACCGATCGCCGCGATCGCCGGGAAATCAACGGCATTGCCTTTTTAGAAAACGGCGAAGTGGTAGCTACCCCAGCTCACCCACCTATTAAAGATTTGGATACCCTTACCCCCGATTGGAGTCTGCTGGAGTGGGAACACTACATTTACACGCCTTTGAACGTACGGGTGGCCGTTCCCAACTACGCGCGTGGCTGTCCGTTCCGTTGCCGTTTTTGCTCCCAGTGGCGCTTTTGGCGTAAATATCGGGCGCGAACCCCGAAAAAGTTTGTGGATGAAATTGAAACCCTGGTGAAAGACTACGGCGTTGGCTTTTTTATCCTGGCTGATGAAGAACCTACCATCAACCGTTCCCGTTTCATTGCTCTCTGCGAGGAACTTATCGATCGCAATTTAGACGTTCATTGGGGCATCAATACCCGCGTGACCGACGTGTTGCGCGATGAGGAACTGCTGCCCATGTACCGCAAAGCTGGGTTGGTACATGTTTCCCTGGGAACGGAGGCGGCGGCCCAGTTGAATCTCAATATTTTCCGCAAGGAAACCACCATCGAAGACAATAAACGCGCCATTCAGTTGCTGAAGAAAAACGGTATTGTGGCTGAGGCGCAGTTTATTATGGGGTTGGAAAACGAAACCCCAGAAACGATTGAAGAAACTTATCGCATGGCGTTGGATTGGAAGCCAGATATGGTGAACTGGAATATGTTCACGCCCTGGCCGTTTTCCGATTTGTTCCAAGACCTCGGCGATCGCGTGCAGGTACGGGATTATTCCCAGTATAATTTTGTTACCCCGATTATGAAGCCAGACAACATGGAACGGGAAGATGTGTTGAAAGGGGTCTTGCGCAACTACGCTCGTTTTTACATGCGCAAAACCATTGAATATTGGTTTGCCCGCGATCCTTTCAAGCGCAAGTACTTGCTGGGTTGTTTAAAAGCTTTTGCCAAAACCACCCTCAACAAACGCTTCTACAATTTGGGTCGCGTGAAGTACAAAGGCTGGCATACGGATATTGACCTGGGTTTCGACGAATCCAAAGTGTTTACCCCGGAAGAAATCGAAAAACGCAAGCAAGAACATCCGGAGTTGCAGGCGGATATGAATTTTGCAGGTACCATGTCTGGTAACAAGAACCAGTCGCAACAGTAGCTAGCTACACCAACGCTAGCTGTTTGAAAGCTTTATTAGGATGGAACCAGAAAGATTCTCTAGCCAATAGAGGTTGCGCTTGGCTTAAAATCGGGTTTTAGCGAATATTTGTAAGGAAAGCCGAGTTCATGAGTGACATTCAGGTAATTATTGTTGAATCTGATGAAGATACCCGCGTCGATCTGCGGAATCGCTTGCGCCAACAAGAAGGGTTGGAAGTAGCCAGCGAAGCCACCAATGGTCATACGGGGTTGGTTTTGTTGGAGTCAATTCCTGTGGATGTGGCGATCGCTTCTATGAAACTGTCGGATATGGATGGGGTGAGTTTAACCCAGGAAATTCGACAGCTACAGGAGGATGACAACGAACTTAATGTTAAATTGTTGCTGCGGTGTTCTCTGGAACGCCCCGAAGAAGTTCTAGCTGCTTTTGCCAGTGGTGCGGAATCCTACTGCCACCATGCCATTTCGGTAGAAGAACTTGCCCAAAGCGTTCGACATACTCATGAGGACAATTTTTGGATAGACCCCGCGATCGCGCAGTTTATCGAACAGCAAGCTGTTGATTTTGCCTTTACAGAACGCGATCGAGAAGTACTTGCCAAAATCGCTGCCGGTTCCAGCTACTCAGAAATTGCCAAATCCCTCAACGTCTCTCAATCTGGTCTTAATGATGCGATCGGTCACATTCTCAATACCATGCACAAAAGCGATCGGGTTGAAGCAGCTATGAAGTCGATACGAGGCAATTAAAACAAACAGCCTTCCAAATCTTTTTGCCAAGGACAGGGTGCTTAATCTTTATTACGTATCCTGTCTTTTTTATTGACTGGAAAATGATGTTATGATATAATAGAATATAAGATAATATGAGTTGAGCGGTCAATCGAGATCGAAATACCAAATATATACAAATTTTTTGCTCGGTTTCTGAGGTTCGAGGAAAGTTCTTTCGCTCAAACATGTAAATATGTAAGCAGCGCGAAAATAGCTTTTTGTTAGTACAAAATAATGACAACAATGTCAAGCCAACCAATTTCCGAATATAAAGCAGGGTTCGTTTGGTGGCGAGAATACCAAACAAACCCATAAGTCAGGAGCAAAATCAGCTCAGGTAGCTATCCAAACATTTTTTCGATAATGGCGTTGGGCTCGATATCTGCCATTTTGCCCGTTGGCGACTTAACAGCGATCGCTTTATCGGTTTCGGGTAGCAATTTTTCGGGTTCGGTGGGACCAAACAGCGCGATTGTATAGGTTTCCACCGCTACCGCCAGATGCATGGGCGCGCTATCGGTACAAAGGATTAAATTAGCACCAGCAATGGTAGCTGCTAATTTACCCACATCTTCGGGTTCAACAGTTTTAACATCGGGGCAAGCAGAAAGCAGTTGTTCGACCCAGGCATCATCTTCCGGTCCTTTGGCCAAGACAATGGGCAAACTGGGTTGGCGTTGCTGAATCTGCTGGATAACTTGCTGCCATTTTTGAGCGGGATAAATTTTATCAATGCCTCGGTCCAAGGCTTTTTGCGAAGAACCGCCGTGAATTAAAATGTAGCCGCTTTCTTTCACTCCCAATTGAGCTTGGGCGTTTTCTGCCCACTCAATATCTTCTTTCAGCAACGTTACTGAAAGTTCCGGGCATGGCGTATTTACATTCAATCCTTGAAGCAAATCGTGGTACATGTGAGCGGCGTATTGCTCTGATTTGAGGGGCACTGGATTGGTTAAAAACAATTCCCCTGCCGTACCGGCATAGCCTACACGAACGGGAGCGCCAGTTAACCAGAGCAAAAAGCCCACCACCCATTTTTGTCCCAGAGACAAGACCACATCGTACTCGCGATCGCGAATAATCCCCAGAAAATTCATCCAGTCAGCCAGACCGTTACGGTCTTTAAAATCAAAGTTGATGGTGTTTAAGGAGCGATCGTGGGCATATTTGCAGACCCGATAGGCATCGGTGGCTCTAGGTTCTACGATGACATCGATCGCAGCGTTGGGATATACCCGTTTCAGGTCATCCAACGTGGGAAAAAATAAAAGTTGGTCGCCGATTCCGCCAGGAATTAAAGCTAGTATACGCATTTTGACTGGTTGAGTTTGCCAATGCTCTATTCTATGAGATTCTATTTGTCATTGGTCATTGTTTGCGCGTTTGGTATGCCTGGA
This sequence comes from uncultured Geitlerinema sp., assembly GCA_964477525.1. Classification (GTDB taxonomy): domain Bacteria; phylum Cyanobacteriota; class Cyanobacteriia; order Cyanobacteriales; family PCC-9228; genus PCC-9228. Next base: position 41,682 of record CAYZHY010000001.1, read on the forward strand.
GCAAACGTACGAGCGGCTACCAATGACCGCAACAGCTCGAAAAAACGGATTGCATTCAGATAAGTGGACAACTATGGTACATCTGTTACTCCCAGCTGCCGGTAGCGGGCGTCGCATGGGCAGCGATCGCAACAAGTGCTTGTTAGAAGTATTCGGTCAACCGATGCTGGCTTGGACCCTGAAATCCGCCCTGGCTGCCCAGGAGATTTCCGGGATTGGCATCATCGCTCAGCCCCATGACTTTCCCGACTTTGAATCTATTATCGCTCATGTTGGAGCCCAAAAACCCGTACATTTTGTAACTGGAGGCAGCACGCGCCAAGAATCAGTGTACAATGGCTTGCAAGAGGTGCCCCCACATGCGGAACGGGTCTTAATTCACGATGCGGCTCGTTGTTTGGTTACTCCCGAGCTGTTCGACCGTTGCGCGATCGCCGTTCGGGAACATTCAGCATTAATCGCGGCGGTTCCTGTTAAAGACACGATTAAAGTTGTAGACGAGCTAGGCATCATTCAAGATACGCCCAACCGTCAACATTTATGGGCTGCCCAAACCCCTCAAGGATTTGATGTGGCTTTGCTCAAAAAATGCCACCAACAAGGGCAAGAACGCGGCTGGCAAGTTACAGACGATGCTGCTTTACTGGAAAAATGCCAAATTCCCGTATATGTGGTGACCGGCGAAGAAACCAATATCAAGCTCACTACCCCCGACGATCTTACCCTCGCACAACAGATTTTGCGTCGCCGATGGGGTGATGGATGATGGGTTGCTACCGAGCTGGCAAGCATGGCAGAAATTGGATGGTCATTTTTCATCAAATGTAAATATCAACCATCCCTCTTCCTATCTATCTTTCCGGAAACTTCCCCTGCCAGAGCCAACTCTGCCGCCAGAAAATTCTTTCCTTGAAAGTAGCGATCGCTATGGATTTGGCTGGGATGGAAA
>CAYZHY010000001.1:42730-60173 GCA_964477525.1 uncultured Geitlerinema sp.
CAGAAAATTCTTTCCTTGAAAGTAGCGATCGCTATGGATTTGGCTGGGATGGAAAAATTTTCTTGACAATTTTATCTATATATTGGTATACTATACATATAAATCGTAATTTTGGCTTAGCTAGGAAGCCAATTTTCCGCTGGTTTTCTTCAAAATCTAAAAGGAAAATTTTTCAAAGCCCCTAGCGGCGGGGAAAGTTCTTTTTGAAGTTCGTTCGCTCAAACATCTAAGCAGGGCAATTTTTTGTGAAGGCGGGTCTTCAAAACGGGCAGCGCCAGAGAGGAAACCCCCTGAGAAGCAAACTGAGAAGCAAACCACGCCGCTTTTGAAATTGGTGGGTTTGGTTTCCACCCGCGATCGCTACCGAACAGTTAGCTGATAGCGACCACGCTCGCCACGTTCGTAAGTATTGACCAAAATGCGATAGGAACCGGTATAGGGCAGGGTTACATTTAAAGCAGAATTGGTATTTCCTCGGCGAAAATCATCGTTTTCTGCGATATTTTCGCCATTTTCGTCTATTAAAATTAAGTAAGCGTCGAAATCGGGACTTTCTAAGAGAATTTGAACTTGTTGTCCCCGGCGTCCAGAAAACGAAAATGCTTCGTAAAAACTGCCATCTGACAACTGGGAATCTTGCGAGTCCAGCCGTCCGCGACGTTGCAAGATAACGCCTGTTTCTTCGCTAGTTGAAGAGGAAGTATTGCCATCTGCCACTGCTTGTAAGGTATAGCTACCAGACTCGTTGCTTTCATAGGAATTTGCCAGCAGCGTATACGTCCCGCTTTTGGGCAACATCACCACAATGCGAGCGTTGGTGTGTCTGCCACTATCGTCATTTTGGGCAATTTCGCCACCATCGGGACCAAATAAAATCAAATAGGCATCGACTTGTTGGCTGGTCATGGTAATGGCAACTTGCTGGCCGCGTTCGCCAGAAAACGTGTAAACATCAAAAAAACTATGATCGACCGGCAGAATCTTGTCCCCAGGGCGCAGCTGCCCGGTAATGGCACCTCCGTTGAGGGTGAGTTGTTGGGGAGCTTGTCGGTTTCTAGAGGGGGTGGGGCGTTGGTTGCCCCGAGGGGCATTTCCTTGACGGACAGAAGCCAAGAAAGATTGTACGCGAGAGACGGAAATGGCAAAACCAATGCCAATGTTGCCTTGAGATTGACCGCTGGTAAAGATGGCCGTATTGACACCGATGAGTTCGGCATCGCTATTGAGCAAGGGTCCGCCCGAGCTTCCGGGGTTGATGGCGGCGTCGTGTTGGATCGATCCCCGTTCGGTGTCCAGACGGCTAACAATGCCGGTGGTAAAAGTTCCCTGAAACTGACCGAAGGGATTGCCAATGGCGAAGGCTCGCTGACCTACTTGGACCGATCCGACATCGGCAAGAGGAATGGTGGGTAAATTTTGGGCGCCGCGAATTTGCAAAATGGCTAAGTCTTGGTTGTTGGCTAATGCTCGCACTTCTGCCGAAAAACGCCGCCCGTCTGCTAGCTTAACGGTAATATCGGACTGTGCTTGTTCGACCACGTGAGCGTTGGTCAGAACCAGACCATCGGCACTGATAATACTACCGCTGCCAGCTGTATTTCCAGCTTCGATGGCTACAACAGCATCGCTGGCTTGTTCGTAAACTTGAATATTGGTGCGTTCTTCTTCGTCAACAGCCACCGCCGGAAGTCCAAGAGTTGGACCAACTCCTCGCTGCTGTTCTGTCGATAGCCATACGTTGGCTGCCATTGGCAGAGCGCTCATACCAACGGCTAGCAGGCTAGAAGTAGCAAAACGACATATCAAGTGCTTGGACATGGGGGTGAGTGTAGGGGGGTCGGGAGGATCTATATGCTTCTACTTCTATTTTCGCGTTTCCGCCAATTAAGAATACCTGTTCCTTACCAAAAATTGACACAAGAAATGCCTACCGGGGTCTACCCGCTCAACATAGCTTCCACAAATTCGTAACTGGAAAACGGCCGCAGGTCTTCAATGCCTTCTCCCGCCCCAATGAAACGAATGGGCAATCCCAATTGTTCCACCACGGAAAAGGCAATCCCTCCTTTAGCAGTTCCGTCCAATTTTGTCAAGACAATACCGCTGAGATTGGCAGCTTCCGCAAACACTTGGGCTTGTTGCAACCCATTTTGCCCAAGGGTGGCATCGAGAACCAGCAAAGATTCCACTGTGGCATCGTCGGCTTTTTTGTCAATAACCCGACGAACTTTGTTTAATTCGTCCATGAGATTTTTCTTGTTTTGCAGGCGACCGGCGGTGTCTACCAGCAACAGTTCGGTTCCCCGCGATCGCGCAGCGTTAATCGCATCAAAAACCACCGAGGCCGGATCGGTATTGGCAGTGGTATTAGCAATTACATCCACCTGACTGCGTTGCCCCCAAATTTTTACCTGTTCGATGGCAGCCGCCCGGAAGGTATCGGCAGCGGCAATGAGACAGTTGTAGCCGGATTTTTGGGCAATGTGAGCTAGTTTGCCGATAGTAGTGGTTTTGCCGGAACCGTTGACACCAGTTATCAGCCAAATATTCAACCGGTCTTTTTCGGGATACAACAGCGGCGTGGGACTATCGACGGTGGGTTTGTCGAGAATGTCCCTTAAAATGGTTTTCAGATAGTCAATGGCGGCTTCTGGGGGTAAAGCTTCTTCCCGCAACTTCTCTTGTAAGGCGTCGATAATGCGATCGGTGGCTTCTACACCTACGTCAGCCCCCAACAGCAACGCCTCAATTTCCATAATGGCCTCTTCGTTGAGAGGCCCTTGACCGACAATCGATTTTAATTGGTTGATTAAATTACGACGGGTTTTTTCCAAGCCACGCCGTAGCTTTTGCAACCAGGTAATTTCTTCGATGGAAACATCATCGGGGTTACGGCCCTGTTGGGCAAGCAACCGCGCCGACCATAAAAAGCCTTCATCGAGGTTGACATCTCCGTAAATCTCTCGTAAGTTCGGAGGTTTGTTTTGCGAACTTGTTTCAGTTTCTTCGGCTTCGCGAACCTCGGGTTCTGGCTTTTCTACTGCTTCGGCTTTCAAACGCGCCATGCGCGCTTGTCTGTCAGCCTCCGTTTGTGCCCAAATGGGGCTAGCTGACTCGGTTTGGCTTTCGGATGAAGGTGCGGATTCTGTTTGGGTGGTTGCAGCTTCCGATGTGGTCGTCTGTGCAGGAGGAGTTGATGTCGATTCCGGTTTGGTTTCTGTTTCTACCGCTGCTGTTTCCGATTCATCCTCCGATGTGGTTTCTGGTTCCGTCTCGGTGGTTGGGGTTGATGTGGCCGTTGATGATGGGGTTTCCCCTTGACGCTGTTGAATATTGCGGTAGGCAGCTTTGGCCCACTGCAAGTAGTCATCTTCACCCCCTGGCGTTTGCTCGGATTCTGTTTCTGCCTGGGGGGTTTCGGTAGACGACGATTCGGCAGCTGCGGGCGTTTCCTCAGATTTCTCTGCGGATTTGGAAGTATCGGTAAATTGGCGACGGAACCAGTTAAAGACCATTTCCTTTCTGTATCCGATTCACAATTACAAGGTTGACAGGCTTTCGGCCGAAGCCGCCAAACTTCAAAGGGCTGTCTTTGAATATCCGATCTTTATATCCTAATAGAGGCTATTTATGAGGGAATTGTTTTCCAGCCCTTTTCCAGATCGAAATCGGTAGCGACTTCAGCTTCCATATTGCTATTTTTTTGAGCTTATTTTACCGCGTTGGAGGTGCTTGACTCAACGGCAACTTGGCAGTCTTTCAGAAAAAATTGGCCCTGAAAGGGTGAAATTTGTGTTTTTCTGGGATTACCCTAGGCAACCATTAAGCAGAAATGCCAAAACTTACTTAGAGGTGGTTGCGGTTTGGTTGCGCAGGCGATCGCTGAGACGGCGTAAAATGCCATTGATAAAGCGATGTCCATCTTCTTCGCTATAGCGTTTGGATATCTCTACGCATTCGTTGATGGCGACCTGTTGGGGAGTCCCCATATAGATCATTTCGGCAGCGGCCATGCGCAGCAAATCCCGGTCGATGCGCGGCAAGCGTCTTAACTGCCAAGAAACCAGAGATTGCTGTAGGATCTGGTCTATTTCTTCGCGGTTATGTTTGACGTTGCTCACAATTTCCAAGGCGTAGGAACGTACCTCTTTTTGATTGGCCAGGTGCAAAAATTCTGGCAGTTCGGTGGCCATACCTATACGGTTGATGGCCGAACGAGCCAGTTCCATGGCTTCGCGAGTGGCATTTTTGCTACTTTCCAAATCGGCGGCGCGGGTTTCGCTATCTAAAAGGGAGTTTTCGCCGCGTTTGATTTCCAAAGAGGCTGTTTCTAGCAGTTCTTCGCATTCTGAGTTGAGGGTTCGTATGGATGCTAGCACCAAATCGTCTAATTCGGGGCTTTCTTTGCCACCAATTTGGCTGAGGCTAAGCAGTGCTAGTTCCCGTGCAATTTGCCGAGCTTTCATAGGGGTTATTGGTTGGAATGTGGTTTGCTAGTTCTGGTTGGCGTTGTTGGCGGTTTCGGAGACTTAGTGGTCGGTTTCCGCAACCGCTTCGTCGCTGTTGTCCAGCGAATCTAGTTTACGATTTTGATGTTCTTTTGACGAGGGGGCAGGCACATTGTTGGGGCTGACAATTCCTCCAGATAGCAAGATTTTGAAGGCATCTTCAATTGACATGGAAAGATTGATGACTTCCTGTTCGGGGATGATGGCATACCATCCTGATGTGGGATTGGGAGTGGTCGGGATAAAGACGCTTAACATGCTGCTGTCTAGATGGGATTTGAGTTCCCCTTTAATACTGCCAGTTACAAAAGCGATCGCCCAAACGCCGCGACGGGGATATTCCACCAAAATAACTCGATGGAATTTTTCCCGGGAATCCCGCAATAAGGTTTCGAGAAGCTGTTTGAGGGTTTTGTAGACCGAACCAGCTAGAGGGATTCTTTGAAAAATTCTTTCCCCCACATCTAACAACCAACGCCCAACAATATTACGTGCCATCAAACCAATTAATAAGATCAAAATCAGCGGCACGAAAATTCCCACCAATAAATTCAGCAAACTGACCAGAAGCGGATCCAACCCCTCAAAGGGATTGAGCTGCTTGGGAATGCTAGTCAGGGCATCGATGGCCCATCTGGCCATGGTGACGCTAATCCAGATGGTTGTAGCTAGGGGAACAATCGTGAGAACACCTGCTATGAGGTCGTTCTTGAGATCTTCCTTGAAGCGTTGTAGCACGGCCAACCTACTCTCCTTTCTGTATCTATTGACACTCGATGTCCAATTCGAGCTTGGATTGATTGTAAATAAATATTACAGGTTTTTCCGTTTCTATAATTCTATTGTGCCTACTATTGGGAGCTTTCCACGTATATGTATTGAAAATTACATGGAAGTTTTGTTTAAACTTTGCTGGAAGTTTCTGGCTGGGGAACTGTGTTGCCAGTCTGGGCGTGTTTTAACTCCCACACTTTCACCACAATTAAAAATTCATAGAACGTTTGCAAAACACACCAGGTAAATCCTGGATAGCCATCGAGAATGCCACCCAAAATGAAATACATATAAAAAAACCGAACCAAGGGTCGCAATGGAGTACGCAAAGAAAGGTCTTTGAGGGCACGACGCCGTTCTACTTCGGTTTGCCCGAAAAATATTTGCTTCCAGTTTACGGTTCCCTGTTGTAGTTGTTTGAGGGTTTCTTGGGCTTCGTCGGTGGAATAGCGGTTGTGTTTTTCGATCCACCGACTCATGCCTTTGCTACAGGTATAGTGTGGGTAGGTACTTTGCAAAAAGCCGGTCGGTCCTTGACATATTTCCCGTTCTGTGTGTCCGTAATCGGTAAAGAAGACTCGATCCGGGCGCAACAACCGCAATTGATAGCGGGGATACTGGGTAGCATGGCGGATCCATTTGTTCATGAAGATTACCCGTTCGGCAACGTAGTATCCCACGCATTCGTTTTTTTGGATGGCTTGCTGGCATTCTTGATATAGTTCCGGCGTCATACGTTCGTCGGCTTCTAAAATGTACGCCCAGCTATATTTGGCCGGAATTTCTTGCAGCATCCAACTACGCTGTTTGCCGTGGCTTTCAAACTTATGTTGCACCAGGCGTACGGGATATTTTTGGGCAATTTCTACGGTGCGATCGCTGCTAAATGAATCTACGACAATAATATCGTCGCTGAGCATCGCCGATTCAATACAATCAGCGATATCAATTTCTTCGTTGTACGTGAGAATATAAATGGAGAACATAAATCCTATACGAAGGAAACGAACTTTCTCTGGGTTCCAGCATCCATAAGCCACGTCAATTTATTTAGAATCAGCTGTACGTGGTGCAGCACCCGGAGCGCTTTTGACGCTTCTCAAACCCAGCCAACCTACCATAATGTAGGCGATCGCCAGCAACAGGCAACTAAAACCAATCCGAATGGAATTTTTCAAAGCTTCCGTATTCCTTTCTTCTTTCATTTCCTCTTTGCGTTCGCGAATTTGGGTTAAGTTGCGATTTCGGAAATTGCTGGCTTGTTCTTGCAAAAATTCATCTAAAGCATTGGGGTTATTTTTAAATTCCTGCAATCGCTGGGCTCGCTCTTCAGATACATTCTCTAGCGCTTGCTGAAAGTTTTCTTCGCTTTGCAATATACTTTCAATTTGTTGCCTGATTTGATTTTGTTGCTGTTCCAGTCGCTGGGAAAACTCCTCGCTTCCCATTTGTTCTTCAGCTTGTTGGGCTTGTTGTTCGATTCGCTCGATCGCTCGCTTGTTTTGAATGCGAACGTCATTCAAAAACATTGGGACATATAATAAATAGACCAACCCCAATAAACTTGAAAATATCAGTGCCCAAGTACGCAAATCTTGATATGTTCGGACGGATTTGCTTTTTCCTATATAGGAATCAGCTACCCAAAAACCGGTTAGAAGCAGGGCAATCCCAATCATGGGAATGATGCCTCGTTCCACCATTTGGGTGATGACATTAATTCTCCATTCTCGCTCTAGAAATTGGTAAGGAATTGGTAAAACGAAAAAATCTACAATGGCCGATAAGATTAGTAGAATCCCAGTTAGCTTAAGAGTGCGGGCAGCAATGGGAGCAAATTGGCGACTGTCTATAACGCTCATGGCTAGTTTCCTTGAAAAACAAAAATTTTAAAATAACAAGAATCAGTTATCAAAAATAACAGGGAATTCCTGCTATCAATTACAAAATACGGAATCTCTATAGCAATTTCAGATCGAACGCACACGGTGGAACCATGTAGGGGATAAAGGATTTCCCCTAACCTGTCGAAGGGGGGTCGCCCTAACCTTGTGAATGTTTTTCGGCAAGAGTAAACCGCAATTTCCCCCTAGCTGCAGCTCCATGTTTGCGTTTGGCTTGAAAGTAACAGACACTTGTTGGTGGTGACCACAAACGAGAGAAAGACGATCTCAGGCATACATATATATAAAGTTTCCCGAAATGTCCATCAAGTTTCGCTTGCTGATTTTAGCACCCTGTTGTTGGTTTTGACGATAGTTACTTGTGCTACTACCAGAGGCTTGGCTAACGATCCTACTCCCAAGATGGTGAGTGGAAAAGCAAATTAGCCGATTCAGGCACAAGTACCTTGATATATGGATTTTGGCGGTTGTTTTCTCAGACCGAAACCTTACGTATTTTCCCGGTAACAGCTTGTTAAGAGAATAATCGCCTACAATTGAAAAACAACCATATAACAGCTATCTTGTATAGCTAAAATTGAGGGAAGCAGCATTTTTTTATAAAATTTTTACAATTAAAGGACAAGTATTTGCAGTTTTTCGATCGTTTTAGGGAATTTTTGGGCCAATTTGGTCTTCAATCGGGATATGTTTATGGAAGCGTTACTCCACCAAATTCAATCTAGCTTTTTAAAGTTGTTGGGAACCCTCATTCAGTATCTACCGGCTATTTTCGTGGCAACTATTATTGTATTTTTAACGCGCTACATAGCGCAATTTGCTGGTAAAGTAGTTAAAAAAACTGCAGAACATACCCTTCGCAATAATTCCCTGCAAGTGTTTGCTCTACAGGTGACCCATATTGCTACCTGGGGAACGGGTTTGCTGTTGGCTAGCGTGTTTCTGTTTCCCGATTTGCGTTTGGGAGATTTGGTCGGCTTGTTAGGCTTGAGTTCGGTAGCTTTTGGGTTTGCCTTTCAAGATATCTTTAAAAATTTTTTGGCGGGAATTTTTCTTTTGTTACAGGAACCGTTTCGGATTGGCGATCGCATTGCTGTTGCTGATTACGAAGGTTCTGTCGTTGAAGTGGCGCTGCGTTCTACACAGATTCAAACCTACGCTGGGGAAATCGTGGTCATGCCCAACTCTATTTTACTGACCAATCCAGTACGTGTTTTAACTGCTTTGCCCAACCGATGTACCGATTTGGCGATTGGTGTGGATAATAGCTTGCCTTTTGCTACTACCAAAGAAAAATTGTTAAATGCCATCGCGGAAGTTGAGGGAGTTTTGAACGATCCGCAACCAGAAATCGATGTCACCAGCTTTAGTAGCAGTTTTTTGGATTTGACGATCCGATACTGGACTTTTCCGGAAATAGCCGAAGTACGACGCACTCAAACCCAAGCCATTTTAGCCATCAAACAAGCCTGCGATCGTGCCAATTTAACCATTGAATCCCCCATTCGGATTGTTTCCTCAAGCGCTCGGCAATCATCGAATCATTTTGTTGCCTCAAACAACACGGTAGAAATTGGTTGAGCGCTTTCCACTTCCCATATTTCGATGAGAGCGCTTTTCTAGAACTGGTAGAAATGTTCGGCTTTTTGCTTTTTGAGGCTAGGTCGTAGCGCTTTCTTATAAAATGATTTTATGTATTGGCTGCAATACGGTTTTAAAAAAATATAGATTCTCTGAGAGCTGGTGCTTCGTGGCTCCCCATTTCCCCATTTCTCAAGCAACTTGCGAGTGGGAATCGTTGGTTACTTGAATCCAGCCGCGATTGACAGCACGTAATACCCGATTGATGGCTCGCATTTCTTCTTCGCTGAGAGATTCTTCTAGCAGAGCGGCCATTAATCCGTAGCGGTCGGCAGTAGTTAGGCAACCGTTGCGGCTGGCAGAGACCAGAATTTCGGAAATAGCACCGGGGAGGGGTTGAACTTGGGGAAGCATGGCTGTAGGGAAGTAAAAAACGCTACAGTTCTACTATCCCCAATTTTTTCTAGTTTACGTGCGATCGCTTAACAGGTTACCCTGTGATTTCGATCGCTATATGTTCAAGGGGGATCGCCCCTTAGATCGTTCTCTCGTTTTTCCCAGAACCAAGGGAACCAGCCGCAAATCCATGCCAATGGGGAACAGCCAAAAAATGGGAAACTTAGGCAGGAGAAGGCGTATAACCAGCGTTGGCGATCGCATTTTGCACTTGGCTGTCTGGCTGTTGGGTTTCTACTTGGACCAATTTACTTTCTGGATTGGCGTTGACCTTGGCTGTTGCGTCAATCGTTTGAATGGCTTTGGTAATATTTTCCGCGCAGGCAGAGCAAGCCATATCCGATACTTTATAGGTAACACTCATAACATAACCTCCTGGTAATAACAGCAGTGTCTGGCAAATTGAAGTTTTGAGAAACAGCAGCGTCGCCTCGCTCCATCGGTACGCTGAAGTCTCTATTTCTAGGCTACAAGATCGGCTTTGTGAATTGCTAGTTTCTTGGCTTGCAAACGCAGCATGTAGCCGTCTAAATCTTTAACGACGCTGTTACTAAGCATGTAAGCACCGATTAAATTGGGGAACGACATTACATACAGGATGCCATCGCTGAGCTGCAAAACCGAACTGGAGTTGACAATGGCACCGGTAAATACGCCAAAAACGAATAAAATGCGATAAACCACCAAACTGCGATCGCCAAACAAATAACTCCAACTGCGTTCTCCGTAGTATCCCCAAGAAATCATGGTGGAGAAAGCAAATATCAATACCGCGAACGCCAGTACATTGGGAAACCAATCAATTGCTGCACCAAAGGCAGCCGTTGTTAGTTGGGCACCACCAATGCCTAAATCATCGGTAGTTTGATGAACGCCAGTGGTGAGAATCACCAATGCTGTCAAGTTACAAATAATGACCGTATCGATAAAAGGTTCTAACAAGGCGACCATGCCTTCGCGGATGGGTTCTTTGGTCCTGGCAGCGGAATGTGCAATGGCCGCCGAACCAATCCCCGCTTCGTTAGAAAAAGCGGAACGGCGCAATCCCTGTACCAGCGACCCCACCAAGCCACCACCAGCTGCATCTAGGGAAAAGGCATCGGTGAGGATGGTGGTAGCAGCTTGGGGAATTTCCTGGAAGTTGAGCAGCAAGACCCACAAAGCCGCTAATATATAAACGCCGCACATGGCCGGCACCAACGTGCCAGCTACCCGACCAATGCGTTGGATACCACCTAAGATGACCAACGCCACCAGCAACGCTAAAATGCCACCATACATCCATCCCGGTAGTTGGGGAACGACGCTGGTAATGGCACTGTAGGATTGGTTGGCTTGGAACATGCTGGCACTTCCCAATGCTGCTGCGATCGCAAATAGGGAAAAGATGACTGCTAAGGCTTTCCCCAATTTGGCTTGACCGAGTTCCGCCAAACCACGATCTAGGTAGTACATAGGACCGCCAGCGACAGTCCCATCGGGTTTAATGGTGCGGTATTTCTGCGCTAGGGTGCATTCCACAAATTTGCTGCTCATCCCTAGCAAGCCGGCTACGGTCATCCAAAAGACCGCTCCTGGACCTCCTAAGGTAATGGCGATCGCCACGCCAGCAATATTTCCCAATCCTACCGTTGCGGATAAGGCTGTTGCCAAGGCCTGGAAGTGAGAAACTTCCCCTTCTTCTTCGGGGTCGTCGTATTTTCCCCGTACAATGTCGATGGCGTGGCGAAATGCGCGTACGTTGACGAAATTGGTACGCAGGGTAAAAAAGATGGCACCGCCAATCAACCACAAAACGACAATGGGAACATCGCCGATGCTAAAAAATATGGTTTGGAAAAATAGCAATACGAAGTAGGAAAATATAGCATCTGTTTCCCGAATGAAGTATTCGGCCATGCCTGGATTGGTGGCCAAAAAGGCAATGGGAAGCCCTAAAAACAAGAAGATATAGATAAAATTCCTTCTCAAAACGATTTGGGGATCCTCCAATTCAATGTACGTTATTTACAAAAATACATATAAATGCCTGTTTACAATGTTCTACAATAACAGTTTTTAGGATCTTGGCGACCAAACAGGTGTGGTAAGGGTCTAAAAAACTACCATGAGCGTTACCGATCGGCAGATGGTTTTATTTTCGCAAAATCGAGTTTTGGTCCCGTTTGACTTTTCCCAAGAGTCCACAGAGGCTTTGGAAAAAACGTTGGCGTTTGTTGAACAGCCCCAAAATTTGTACGTTATCCATGTTTTGCCTCAACTCAATGTGGGAGAACCGGGGATTATGTATCGAACGACCAACGATCGCATCCGCAAAGACCATGTGGAAAAGGTTTTTTGGGAACAATTTAGCGATCGCTGCTATCAAGGTGTTCATTTGCATGTGGCGGTTGGCGATCCCAGTGCCGCTATTGTCGATTATTCCCAAGAGCAAAACATTGAGTTGATTGTTATTCCTTCTCACGGTCGCACGGGACTACAACGTTTCCTGTTGGGCTCAGTAGCTGAACGGGTGATTCGATTTGCTCGCTGTCCGGTTTTGGTTTTACGGAAATAATCGGTAAACTCAAATAGTGGGATTTACGAGTTAGAAATCATGGGAGATCGTAAAGGGGACATAGGGTCAAGGAATTCGCCATCAAGAAGGGAAGGTTCTTTGCAGATTTGCAGACACCTTACCCCAACATCTAAGCTGTAATAAAATTTTTATTTATGATTACAACATACAAAAAATCGCAAAAACAGTCAAACGGCCGTGCTTTCAAACAGGGGAAATCAAATCCCCCGTTTCCCAGTTATTGGTCCTGTTGCCAGGCTGGATGCGTTAAAATTTCTTTCAAAACGCGAACGCCTCGTAGTTGATTGGATAAGGGTAAATGTCCTTTAGGGGCACTTAAATCCCATGTAAACTCATTGGGGTAACGAGTCCACTTATTTCCATTTTTCCAATCAATTTTTTTCCATAATTTTTCCCAATCTTTTCCCACGGAGAGCCACAGTTCTCTTTGCACCGAGTACCCAAATTTCCCCTCGGAATACACCTGCCAGAGCGTATTGATGGTGCGCAAATCGGTTACGGGAAGGCGAGCTGCTTCGGTAAAATACAGCCATTTCCTTTTTGCTGCCATTTCTCCACCGAGTTCGCAGAGTTTTTGTGCTGTTTCGCGATCGGCTTTTAGGAAATCTTCGCGGGTCAGTTGCTCCTGTAGCTGTTGGTAATCCATTTCCCGGTCGGATTGGAGGGTGACCACACCGTAGGGAAGAGTATTTTGTACGAAATCTTGAGCTTGGGGATGGTCTTGTTGGACCAGTAGCTGGTAAGCTTTCCCCATGGCAATGGTGGCTGGTTGGTTTTGACGGGCTTGGAGAAAGTTAATAATGGTTTGTATGCCCGCTTCGCCACCTTCTGCTAGTTGTTGTAGCAGCTGTACCTGCTTGCTTTGAGGGGCATCTGGTAGTTTTTGGGCGATCGCTTGGATTTCGGATGCAGCAATGGTGGAATCACTCATAAAGTTCTACAAAGTTGAGGATACGATTAACGATCGTAGTAGTTGATGTGGAAATTTCAATGGGAATTAGGGCAATTCTACCGCCATAAGCCTGTACGGATGCTGTCTCTGGCAAAGTTTCTACATCGTAATCTCCTCCTTTGACGTAAATATCCGGCTGTAGTTGGCAAATGAGGTCCTTAGCCGTGGTTTCTTCAAAGATTACCACCGCATCCACCGGTTTGAGAGCGGCTACGAGTTCGGCGCGTTGGTTTTGTGGGATAATTGGTCTGGGTGGTTGTTTGGTTTTTTGTGGTTTAATAGCTTGTACCGAGCGATCGCTGTTTACGCCCACAATCAAGGTCTGTCCCAATGCTTTTGCTGTTTGTAGGTAACGTAAATGACCAACGTGAAGCAGATCGAAACAACCGTTGGTAAAGACGCAAGGTCGCCAGCAGTGGGAACGATCTGCGATCGCTGCTTGTAAAGTGGCTACGTCATACACCAAATGGTTCATGAATTTTCGCTCAGCTGGTAGTTGTCTTGGCGATCGTTGGTAGGTGGTTCGTATCCCTGTTCAAAAGCAAAACGTACCAGTTGGGAACGATTTTCCAATTTTAATTTTCCCAGAATATGGCTGAGATGGGTTTGCACCGTACGAGGGCTAATAAACAAACGTTCGGCGATTTGTTTGTTGGTATAGCCTTCTACCACCTCCCAAAAAACTCTCGCTTCCGCTGGTGTTAGCGGCAGAGGCTCTGGTTCGTTGTTAGATTTGCTGCTTTCTGAAGTTCCTGGCTGGGATGGTGAAGATTGATTGGATGGCGATATCGATCCTGAAGTGTCTTCAAAGTTGACACTTTGCTGCATCAAACGTACCATTTCTGAATAAATGCGGCGCGTTCTTTCCAACTGAGCTTCAATTTTCGCTACCAGTTCTCTCGGTTCGAAGGGTTTGATTAGATAGTCATCTGCACCAATCGAATGACCCTCTACTCGATAGTCTAGTTCGTCTCTGCTGGAAAGAAAAATAAATGGAACCAATTGACCGGAACGTTTGGCCCGCAAACGCCGACAAAACTCAAAGCCATCCATTTGGGGCATAATAATATCCGAAACGACTAAGTCGGGGGGCTCGCGGTCGAAGACTTCCAACGCATCTATACCAGAATGCACGACAGAAACCAAATACCCCTGATTTTCTAGATAGCGTTTTAATACTACTCGCAAAGTTCGGTCGTCATCAACGACGAGAATATTTTTCATCGGGTCGAACCTCCATGTTCGTTTTATGGTATCCCCCTACATTGTGAATGATAGTTGTTGCTCCGTTGATTTCCCACCTATTCTTGCAGATTTTCCCTACTTTCTATTGTGCGCTATGTTAGGGGCAGCTTTTGTAAGGCTGGGATAAATCTTAACTCAAATTTTCCATAAAAATTGGAAAACTGGCCATCTAAGGACCATGGTTTGCTTTTTCTATTTTTATGTATTTCAGAAAAATATGGAAGCGTTCTTAGGAGTTTTGCCTAGAATAGGAAATTAGCATAAAACATCCGATTGCTACGATCGTTAGATAGGTTGCTTACGCAGGCAGAAACAAATTTCCGAGTTATTCACAGATTTGATACGTAGAAGCATAGAACCGGTTGAATATTTTTTTTGAAATGTTCTCGACGATTATTTATTTTTGGCCTTCCGTGAATAGGCAAATAATCTTGTGGTTGGGAAAATTTTATTTCGTAAGTGCGATCGCTTGAGGATCCAAACTCTTTCTGCTATTTGGTTCAAACGCCAATCCGTTGGCTAAAGGACGAAGCCAAAATTTTGTCACGAAACAAGGACACTGCCCTATCTTTATTGTGGTTTTCAGGTTTGGACTTTGTCTTTTACCAAGTTTCAAAAAGAATTATTGTTTTACATACAATCTTGTAAGCGGGATGGTAGATCTGGGATTCCCATCTGGGATATAGAAACGCAATCAATCTTATACCATGTCTGGAAAATAACAATCGTTTTGAATTTTTCCAATTACCCCAGGGCGCAACGCGTGAGCCCCTCTACAAAAACGCTTCGATCGTTTCTTGCAAAATTTTAAAGAAATGGTATTATATTAATACGAAATCCACTTGAATAGAAGTCGATTGCCCTCAGACCCTCGGCTGTTGCCGTCCTCCTTGCCAAGGCGGACTTAGAGGGGGTTCTTACCCAATTGAGTATCGATCGAAGTAAATCAAGTCTACAGCCGGATTTCATATAATTTGTTATTACTTACATATTGCTTTCGTCTCTGGTAAAAAGTAAGAAAACGGTCGACAAGCTCACAAATAGAATTCGTAAAACTGTCAATCTCCTTTCACCAACGCGATCCGTTCAAGTTAGAAAATTTATATTTCCAAAAAATTATGATGGGTGAAAGTATTCACAACGCGATCGCGAAAACGAGGCTCCCTCCTATTCCCCACAGTTGGGAATATTTGGGAACGCTCGCTGCCCTATAAAATTTTTTTGGACAAGCCGTTCCAAAACTTATAAAAATTCCTGTGCCAAGAAAAAGCTAGAAATAGATTTAGAATCTATGGGTTCTCCTGCGAAAATCGCCGCCTTGAGTTCGTCAACTGACATGGTTACCACCTCAATATCCTCATCCACATCTTGCTCTGGTGGGGTTTCTAGCGGTTCTAAATCTTTGGCTAAAAAGGCGTAAATAATTTCGCTGGAGTAGCCAGGAGCTAGGGAAAATTCCCCTAATTTTTGCCATTGGTGAGCTCGATATCCGGTTTCTTCTTCGATTTCCCTGCGAATCGTACCTTCTGGATCTTCATTTTCTTCCACAGTTCCGGCAGGAAATTCTAGCAAGCGACCTCGAACGCTGAAACGATACTGACGCAAGAGTATAAGTTTGCCATCATTGGTGACAGGAACGCACAGGGCACCTCCAGGATGTTGAATATATTCAAACTCTGCTTGTGACCCTTTGGGCAACCGCAGCTTTTCAACAACAAACCTGAATTTACGTCCTTGGTAGGACAAGCGCGAACCTAAGACCTCTGAAATTTCTTGACCAAGTCCCATAAAAAAACTACTATCTCTACCTAGTGCTAAACTTTGAGCAATGGCCGATTGTTTTTGTTGGTTGAGATTTCGGGAATATATATTGCCAATGAAATAAGGGCGAACCAATGTTCGCCCCCGTCTCAGCTGTGGAAATTCTACGAAAGTAACCTTAGAAGCGGCTTTGGTGAGGCTTGTAAACGATGAAACTAATCATCTGGCACTGACGGATGTTGTCAAAACCCACAACGCGGATAAAGCAGTTGGAATATTCTTGACGGCATTCCCGCACTTCATCGAGAACATCTTGAGGGGAAGATGCTTCGAACAAGGGCAGCTTCCACATGGTCCAGTAGTGGGTTTCGGCAGCCGAATCTTCGTTAAATTCAATGGCAGGAATAAACCCTTGGTCCAGCATGTACTGAATCTGGCGAGCAACTTGCTGGTCGCTTAAATTGGGTAGGAAAGATAAAGTCTCGTAACGACGCTCTTTTGGTAAGGTTTTCATTGGTGATGCCATAATTGACTCCTAAAACGTACAAAGTGCAGGCTGAAATTTACGATGGTTCTTCGCTGGAATCTCCTTCCTCAGAAGATGATTCCTCGTCTGTAAGTTCGGGATGGATATGTTCGGAAGTTCGTGCTTCGGATGTAGGCTGGGATGAGGTCATGCGTTCCAGCAATTGGCGGCGCGTTTCCATATTGGATTGCTGGATATTCGTACGCACCATCTCCGGCAAAAAGTCTACCACCGAATCTGCCAAATCTTCACGCACGGCCAAAATTCGCAACACCAAATCTTTGCGCTCTTGCATCAGGTTTTGTAAGTAGGCTTCGCCATCCTGGAACACGCCGCCAGAATACTTTTGCAACCAAAAGGCCATAGGTGGGTTCGTTTCCGACAGTTGGTCGATGACCGTACGCAGTGCCTGGTAAGTTAAATAATTCTGCAAAACCCGTGCTGTGTTTTTGGCCACTTGTTTCGGATCCACGATTCCCCTTTTCCCAGCCATGGGAATAGTCGATTTCAGATTTTAAATACCTATTGTATCTAAAACCCAAAATCTGACATCCCCAAGCTGGTCGCTTGAACGACTTCCAATTAGAGAGTATCGACAGCTTCGTATTCGAACTTGATTTCTTTCCAAAGTTCGCAAGCTGCTTGCACTTCGGGACTCCAGCGGGCAGCCTCTTTGATGATTTCGTTGCCTTCGCGCATGAGATTGCGACCTTCGTTACGCGCTTGCACGCAAGCTTCTAGGGCTACGCGGTTGGCGGTGGCACCAGGTGCGTTGCCCCAGGGGTGTCCCAAAGTTCCACCGCCGAATTGCAAGCAGGAATCGTCGCCGAAGATGTCCAGCAGGGCAGGCATGTGCCATACGTGAATACCGCCGGAAGCTACGGGGATGACACCAGGCAGGGAAGCCCAATCTTGAGTGAAGAAGATGCCGCGAGAACGGTCTTCTTCGATGTGGTCTTCGCGCATTAAGTCCACAAAGCCCATGGTGATACCGCGTTCGCCTTCTAGCTTGCCAACCACGGTACCGGCGTGTAGGTGGTCGCCACCAGACATGCGCAAGCACTTGGCAAGAACCCGGAAGTGTATGCCGTGGTTCTTCTGACGGTCGATGACGGCGTGCATGGCACGGTGAATGTGCAGCAACAAGCCGTTGTCGCG
>CAYZHY010000001.1:60273-62334 GCA_964477525.1 uncultured Geitlerinema sp.
AGTTTGGGCTTAATCGTACAGCCTAGCAGCGGACGACCGTATTTGTTGAGTTTGTCGCGCTCAACGGTGATGCCGTGAGGTGGTCCTTGGAAGGTTTTGATGTAAGCAACGGGAATACGTACGTCTTCCAGACGTAGGGCACGCAAGGCCTTAAATCCAAATACGTTGCCGACAATGGAGGTCAGCATGTTGGTGACTGACCCTTCTTCAAACAGATCCAAGGGGTAGGCAACGAAGCAGAAGTATTGGTTCTCTTCCCCGGAAACCGGTTCGATGTGATAGCAGCGACCTTGGTAGCGATCGATGTCGGTTAGCAAGTCCGTCCACACGGTGGTCCAGGTACCGGTGGACGATTCCGCTGCTACGGCTGCTCCGGCTTCTTCAGCCGGTACCCCAGGTTGGGGAGTCATGCGGAATGCTGCCAAAATATCAGTTTCTTTAGGGGTATAGTCGGGCGTGTAGTAGGATAGGCGGTAATCCTTTACCCCAGCTTCGTATCCGCTTTTTGATTGGGCTTGTACCATAAGTTCTCTTTCCTCGCAGGCTACAGAGAGATTTTTTTACGTTGTATATCCTAGGAGTTTTGTTTTTAGCAGCGTTGTTGGTCCAGCTCCCTCGCGATTGCACGCAGGGCGAAGGCATTTTTTTTCTAGCTAACTTGGCCAACTCCTAGGAGATTTAAAATGGCAATCCTGGACGCAATTGCCTTATCCATGCCTTATGGTAACACGAACTTTTGTATTTTTCGGCATGAATATTTTTCGCTGTTTAAAAATTTTTATTTCGATTGGTTGTCAGGGGAATTAGCTTCTTTAATGGAAAGTAAAAAAAATTTAAAACAGGTTGGCGATCGCTCCAAAAGAATTGATAAAAATTAACAAAAAGATTGGGAACAGTTTCTGGAATTCTGACTTTGAGGAAATCCAGTAGGTTTTCAGGGGAATAGATAGCGGCAATTGCTAAAAATTGCCTTAATATCGGGGATATTCAACGATTTTTTATAGCGTTGGTTTCGGCGTTTTTCCCTCTAACTGCGAAAGAACGGAAAACTAAGTAACTTGACTTACCAGCAATTGCAAAAAATTCGTTATACCATTTCCTTAAAAATATGCAAGAAGTAATTGAGGCGTTTTTGTAGGGGGTCTTCGCGAAGCGCCCCTACCAGGTAAATAAAAAAATTTCAAACAATTATTGTTTTTCAGAAATGGTATTCGTTCCAGTTTCTCTAAAATTTGACTTCAATTGCCCATCTACTCTTTGAAGATGGTGGAGTTAACAACTTGTATTGTATTGGGGAAAAAACAATATCAAAGGATGAATTGACTCCCCCAATTTTACTGTTCTCTTTCCCAAGATCTGGCCTTATTAGTAGTTCCAGCTATACCTGGTTGGATCGAAGACGATCGCCACTTTGGCAACTTTTACATTGTTTAATTGGGAAACACATTCAGTGGCGGAGCTACTTTTTTAGCTTTCTTTAACGATCGATTGATTCGTTGTTTGCCGAACCGCTCGACCAGTGCTGCCTATCAAACTGCGATCGCCTTGAATCACCTTTAAGGATTGTCTGTGGGGTCGCCATGGGAGTTGGACTCAGAATTGGCATCGGAATTAGAATTGGAAGGCGTATAGTTACTGGGATGGCGGTGGGGAAACAAGGTAACCAGCAACTGATGGATATAAGCTTGCCCGTAGTTGGGAGAAGGCATGTGCGGCGACATAGAGGGATCGGCCGTTGAGTTATTGGTACTGTTGTCGGCTGATTTATCGGTTACAGAACCATCTGCTGACTCGCTTGTTTCGTTGCCAGTAGAGTATCCAGTCGAATGGCCGACAGAGAAAGAATCATCTGTAGATCCTGTAGATGGTGAAGAGAAAGTTGACTGTGCGCCATCGGCACTAGCACCATTGTCAGGATTGCCGTATGTATTTGGATTTGTCGTTGTCGAACTCGATTGTGCCTGGGAAGCACCAGCGCCATTATCGGGATACCCGTTTAAATCCGCAGGTGTACTCGCGAAACTCGATTGTGCCTGGGAAGCACCAGCGCCATTATCGGGA
>CAYZHY010000001.1:62434-98139 GCA_964477525.1 uncultured Geitlerinema sp.
AGGTGTACTCGCGAAACTCGATTGTGCCTGGGAAGCACCAGCGCCATTATCGGGATACCCGTTTAAATCCGCAGGTGTACTCGCGAAACTCGATTGTGCCTGGGAAGCACCAGCGCCATTATCGGGAGTCCTGTGGGCTGCACCATCGGCAGCTGTGGTTGCGGAATTCGATTGTGATGCAGAGGTAGCGTTGGCAGGAGAATTGGAGAAAGAATAAGCGGTGGTATTTGATGGGGAACCAGTCGAACTCGTTGCTGGCTGGCGGTTTGCTTGTGCTTGGGAGTTGCCATCGGATAGGTCCACCGAACGGGAGCGATCGCCAAGAATTGACCCCGCCGCTACAACTTGCATTGCATCGACACTGGTATTCCAAATCGTAGTAGCAGCTCCTATACAAGCATATTCGCCAATGGTTCCGCATCCAATTGTCAAAACGCCAGCTCCCAGAACCGCACCGCCTTGTATCTCAATGGTTCCCTCGTAGGCATGGATAATGCTCCCCATACCAATGCAAGCCCCAGCTGCCACCACAATTCGGCTATTGGGGGCAGCTTGTAAAATTGCTCCAGGAGCGATCGTGGCATTGGGATGAATCGTCACATCACCACTAACATGTGCTGGTGCGGCGCGCGTTTGTAACCCCTCTGACAATGTTTGTAAGGGTGGCAAATACATGGAAAGGGCCGTTTGAAAATACTGGCTGCTTGTAACCTGGCAAAGCACAAAAATTGAGAAAGGAAAAAAGAGAAAAGGCAAAATGGATAACAGCCGACATAACCAGACCTCAAGCCAAATTTTGCTGGTTTGCTGCTTTGCCTTTCCTCAAGATTAGTTGGGGGACAAATCCACCAAAATTACTCAGGACGCTGAATAATCATTTCTGTAACACGACGTTTGGCTTTGGGATCGATACCTAGCAAACGTACGTACTCGCCGGCGTACTCAGACAAACAGGCTTCTAAATTGGATATGACCTCAGACTCCCGTTTGCCTTCGATGGGACCACAACTACGCCAGGAACTGGTCTTGAAACGACGCTTGTCGGCGTGTTCGGCACCTATGCTGTAGCCTTGCAACAACAAATTGCGCACTTGCTCGCGAGTTTCGGAATCCAAAGCACCGTTTTGGGTATTGTTACTGCCATAACCGCGAGAAGAAGCAGTAGCGTGACTGCTACCTGTGCTACTACTGTTGGAAGCATGGCTATAGCTGCCACTAGAAGCAGAGCTGCTGCCTCGATTTTGGCTTGCATCCGGGCGTTGTCCTGGTTGTGGTGTTTCGTCGTCGGGACGCTGGATAATGGTTTCTAAAACCCGACGTTTGGCTGTGGGGTCGATACCGAGCAAGCGTACGTATTCACCAGCATGGTCGGCCAAACAAGCTTTGATTTCGGCAAACACTTCATCTTCGCGCTTGGCCGTGATTTGCGGGCAAATGCGCCAGGAGCTGGTTTTGAAACGACGCTTGTCGGCGTGTTCCATACCGATACGGTATCCTTGGGAGAGTAGAGTGCGTACTTGTTGCTGAATGTCAGAACTTAAGCCGCTGCCGCTCGATGCACGAGTTTGAGAACGGGAAGCTTGCTGGTTGGCACGTCCGCCACCATTGTAGGTGCTGCTCGAATGAGAACTGCTGGTAGATTGTTGTTGCGGTGCTTGTTCGTCTGGGCGTTGAATGATGGTTTCCAACACCCGACGTTTGGCTTTGGGGTCAATCCCAATCAAACGCACGTACTCACCGGCATGGTCAGCCAAACAAGATTCTAATTCGGCGAACACTTCATCTTCGCGCTCTGCCGTGATTTGCGGGCAACTGCGCCAGGAACTGGTTTTGAAACGACGCTTGTCTGCATGTTCCGTACCGATACGGTATCCTTGGGAAAGCAGATTGCGTACTTGTTTTTGAACTTCGGGGTCTAAACTGGTTCTCATGGACTTATAGGAACTCGATGAACCTTTGGCTGGACTGCTGCCATTGTTGGATGGTTGGCTGCTGCCATGGGATTGGTTGCTTTCGTTGCGTACGGAAGTCAGACAGGCTTCATCCGCCGCACAAAAGTAACCGCTTCGGAGAGCTTCGTTAATTTGGACGACGTGGGAAGCAAAATCGCGATCGGCTTCTTGCACCTCAGGCAGTCGATCGGCTTGTTGTTGGTTGGTAATGATGCTTCCGGAGGGAATGTATTTCCCTGCTGGAATTTCTACGTCTTGGATGAGGGCATGCATCATGACGATGGACCCCGATCCAATACGGGCATTAAATATGGTGGAACGAAAGCCAATGAAACACTCGCTGCCTACATAGGCAGGTCCGTGAATTAGGCTCATATGGGTAATGCAGGAATTGGGACCGATCCAAACGGAATATTCCTTACCGTCATCGCCGACCACCCGACCTTTTTCCAAACCGTGAATGACAACGCCGTCTTGAATATTGGTGCTGTGGCCAATGGCAAACGGCGTTCCTTCATCGGCTCGAATAGAGGTTCCTGGTGCGACGAGGACGTTTCCCCCAACTCGTACATCGCCAATAATATTGGAAAAGGAATGTACGTAAGCCGTTTCGTCAATTTGAGGTTCGGCTAAATTCTTCGACCAAGGCGTCGGAGGAGCCGCTACACTGCGGACTACCATAGGGAATTCCTCCTGAATTCAACAAATTTACCGAGCACTTGCCAACGGCTGCATCCAGACAATAGAATTGCCCGGATGGCGCGCGCACTCGATGGGGTCGAAGGGTCCCCTACGAAGGACCATCTCAACTAGCAAGTGCTTTGTGATGTTTTCCCTTGCCAGTTCATCTTGCAATTGAGGAAAAGGAGAGGGAACTCAACCAGGCGAACAAGATGGGGAAAAATGTCGATGGGTGCTTGCTTCGCTACTGTTTGTTTGCTACCAATTGGTCGCTGGTGGCAGCTTGATTTTCCTAATGGAATAGCGCGTTGCCCGATCGCAGCGAATTTTCTCCCTACAAGCACTACGACCAAAAAACCAACATCATTTTCTAATCTTATTCTATTTCCTATAGAAGGTTACTGTCTGGCTAGGGGACGAGGTGTATCGACGCTTTCACGGAATTGTTCTACTTCTTCTGTATAGCGAATTGGTAAGACGTATTCCAGATTTTCATGGGGACGAGCAATAATATGGGTGGACAGTACTTGACCACCTTTGACTCTTTTGACACCTTCAACACCGGCTGACACCGATGCTTGAACTTCCGATACGTCTCCCCGTACAATTACGGTAACGCGACCGGTTCCAATTTTTTCGTATCCGACTAGGGTGACACGGGCGGCTTTCACCATTGAATCTGCGGCTTCGACCACAGCGGGAAAGCCTAAGGTTTCAATCATTCCGACTGCAATTGCCATGGGTTGTTTCTCCTACGTTCCTACTGCATTGTTAGCTGTTTGAAGCGATGAAAATGGGGATTCGTCGATGGGAAATCTAGGGTTTGCTTTTGCTACATACTTTTGGAATTTGGTCAAACACCCAAACTTCCCATCAACTATGGCCCATTTTCAGTTTTTATAACTCTCTAAACAACCGGTCAGTACGTTCGGAACTGTTCTACTTCTTCTGTATAACGAATTGGTAAGACATACTCGAGGTTTTCGTGAGGACGGGCAATGATGTGAGTGGACAACACTTCACCACCATTGACTCGTTTGACGCCTTCGACACCGGCTGATACCGATGCTTGCACTTCCGAAACATCGCCACGAACGCTAACGGTGACACGACCGGTCCCAATTTTTTCGTACCCGACTAGCGTAACTCGGGCGGCTTTGACCATAGCGTCTGCGGCTTCCACAACGGCTGGGAAGCCCAATGTTTCTATCATTCCTACCGCGATTGGCATCGAGAGAAACTCCTACTTGACTATAAGATTTGATGGCACACTACTTGCGGTAAGCTTCGTCAAACCGCATCTCCAAAAATTTCAGAGGTAACCTTTTCCTACAGTTCCCCTAGTGGAACGAGAAACTGCCCACTTCACCTAGAACTACCGCGATCGCTTGACGTTTAGCTGGTCAAACTTTCGTTTCATTTGGGAGGCTGCCAGCACCGGGGCTGACAGTTTCCCAAGTTGGTATATTTCCACGGATAGCCCCTAGGTTGATATGTAGGTAGACTTCTCCGAACGATTTGGATAGCTGCGCAGCTAGCTAGCAGATTCCCCAGACAAAAACAATGGCTAGAGGAACTCGCTACTTGAGCTTGCTGAAGCTAGGCTTGAGAAGTCTATCCTTTGATTTTACCCGAAAACCGCCTCATATTTTGGACTTTCTTTCTAAGAGATTCCGAACGAGCGGAAAAGCAGCATATCTCAAAAGAGTTCTGGTTACCTCGGACAGCAATTGGTGGCCCTGAAAGCCTAGCAACGACTCTGTACGGTACCTATCCAATCCACAATGTCCAGCTACGAGCTTACCATTGTTGAAGAATCAATCTTAATTACCAATCTCAGAAAAATCCTGATGGCTTCTGAGTGGTTCTCGTGTTTGAATCTTGGAGTTGGTGCATTTTGCTTGTCTCGGTACAGATTGGTTGTTGTTGGCTTGATACCAAGGATGGTTTCTTCTTTTTCTTCCTTAAATTGCGAAACTAGGTACAATTTTTGAGCGCGCGTGGGCAAGTTTGGTTACCCGATTGAAGAACTCCTCTGCTCAACCTACTTTGGGAATTAGACCTTCCCGTCCATTTTCTGCATCCAGAAAAATTGTCACGGGGAGGGTCATTTTCAAGCCCAAGAAAAAGGATAGGAAAAGACCGGCCCTTTGACAATATAAATCAATATGATTTTTTTTTATTAGATGGTTTAATGAAACTTAATTATATACCAAAACTACCTGGGCAATGGAACTAAAGCTAACTACCAAATTGCTGGCCTTTTGAGGGAGTTCCCAAGCACTGAAGATGGTTGGGAAACCACGTGTCCACCTCGAACAATAGGGCGACCTAGTTGGAGGTTGTGGCAACTGGTTGCGATTTGGGAGCGTAGCATGCTTCCGACAGGCAGTATGATGGCCATTTCCGCAACGCCCCTACAGTCTCTTCGTTCGAACGAGCCAGCGATCGCGAGTTACGTAAGTAAAAATACTCCCTATGTTGGCAGCTAAAAAGCAACAACAACGGCACGAAAGAGAGTTTTCTACCTATAATTCCAAGTATAAAAATCACTAATCCTACCAACAGCATCCCCAAAATCTGCCCACTTCATCCACATGCAAGAACCTCCTATATTTTAGAATAGTTAGTTATTGTCTTATAGTGAAAACGACAACCCCCACCATCAACGTCGTCATTAAAATAAAGAGCAATTTTTATGACTGATTTTCTCTCCCAGAGTAGTTGGTTGATTCCTCTATACGGAATTATCGGGACACTGTTCAGCCTGCCTTGGTCCTTAGGAGCGATCCGACGGACTGGTCCCCGACCAGCCGCCTATTTGAACATATTGATGACCCTGATCGCCTTTATCCACGGTTCGATCGTGTTTTTCTGGACCTGGCAACATCCCAGTCCCGTGCAGATGGTATTTCCCTGGCTGCAAATCGCCGATTTAGACCTATCCATTGCCATTGAAGTTTCCCCAGTCAACATGGGGGCATTGGAATTGGTCGCCGGTATGAGTTTGCTGGCACAACTATTTGCCCTGGGCTACATGGAAAAAGACTGGTCCCTAGCCCGTTTTTATGGGTTAATGGGCTTTTTCGAGGCAGCTCTATCAGCGATCGCTATTAGCGACTCCCTGTTCGTCAGCTACGCCTTGCTGGAAGCCCTCACCCTGTCCACCTATCTACTGGTAGGCTTTTGGTACGCCCAGCCTTTGGTGGTCACCGCCGCCCGAGATGCCTTCCTAACCAAACGTGTAGGCGATATCATCTTATTAATGGGAATCGTTGCCCTTTCCAGCCTCGGAGCTACATTTACCTTTTCAGAACTGGAATCTTGGGCAGCCACAGCCCCTTTACCACCGCTAACGGCTGCTTTAATTGGTTTGGCCCTCATTGCCGGTCCTACCGGGAAATGCGCTCAATTTCCTCTCAATTTGTGGCTGGATGAAGCTATGGAAGGTCCCAATCCAGCATCGATTATGCGGAACTCCATCGTGGTTTCCGCCGGCGCTTACGTATTAATCAAACTGCAACCGGTGCTGGCCTTGTCTGATGTGGCTTCCAATACTTTGGTGATTTTGGGCATTTTGACCAGCATCGGTGCCTCGTTAATGGCGATCGCGCAAATCGATATCAAACGGGCCCTATCCCACTCCACCAGTGCCTACCTAGGTCTGGTTTTCGTTGCCGTTGGTTTGCAACAAGTCGATATTGCTCTATTGCTGCTATTGACCCACGCAGTTACCAAAGCGCTCTTGTTCATGAGTGCGGGGTCGGTCATTATCAACACCAGCTGCCAAAATATTACCGAACTAGGCGGACTGTGGTCGCGTATGCCAGCGACAGCTTCGGCATTTGTCATGGGCAGTGCTGGTTTGGTAGCCCTGGTTCCCATTGCCACGTTTTGGGTCATGCGCCGCTGGGTCAATGGATTTTGGGACGTTCCCTGGTGGTTGCTGTTGTTGCTAATCGCTATCAATACTCTCAGTGCCTTTAACCTCACCCGGGTCTTTCGTTCGGTCTTTTTGGGCGATCCACAACCCAAGACCCGACGTTCGCCAGAAACCACCTGGCCGATGGCTTTTCCCATGGTTTCCCTGATTGTGGTAACTGCCATGATGCCTTGGATTCTACAACGGTGGCAGTTGCTGCTTAGCTGGACCGGTCCTTGGACAACCGACGAACGGGTTCTCACCCTAGTAGCGATGCCGCTGATTGCTTCTGGCGGTTTTGTTGGCTGTCTGCTTGCCTTGGCCATTCCTTTGCCACGCAATTGGGCGCGTTCGGCACAACGAAATTGGCGGTTTGCCCAAGATTTTCTGGCGTACGACTTTTACATCGATCGCCTCTATCGCATGACCGTCGTGTTTTTGGTCAGAATATTTTCCGCGATCGCCAACTGGTTCGATCGCTACATCGTTGACGGTGCCATTAATTTAGTGGGATTTGCGGTTATTTTTGGCGGTCAAGCCTTGCGCTACAACGTTTCCGGTCAATCCCAGTTTTACCTGCTGACCATTGTCGCTGGTGTTAGCGTTCTTTTCTTATTGATGGCTGGCATGTTTTGATGTCTCAATTTGGATGGGAATGGCGAAATGCAGAAAAATATAGAAAGGAGTTAGAAGCAAACCATGCTTAGCGCTCTCATTTGGGTTCCTTTAGCAGGAATTGCCCTCATTTGGTTGCTACCAGCTTCTCTATCCGGCTACCGAATTCGCAACCTGGCTTTGACGGTTGCGTTGGGAGTACTGGCTTGGACAATTTATTTAGGCAGCCAATTTTCCCTCGATCGGGAGGGAATGCAATTTTCTGAGTCTATCCCTTGGGTAGAATGGATTGGTTTGAACTACCACTTGGGTTTGGATGGACTTTCCTTGCCTTTGGTATTTTTAAACGCTTTGCTAACAGCGATCGCGATTTACAGCAGCGATGTTCCCAAACCCAGCATCGAAGCAACCAAAATTATCAAAAACGAAAATGATGCTGGTGCTTTTGCCGAAGCGACGGTCAGTCGCCCTCGTTTCTACTACACCCTGGTTTTGCTGCTGATGGGTGGCGTTATGGGGGCTTTCCTGGCGCAAGATTTGCTGCTGTTTTTTCTGTTTTACGAACTGGAACTCATTCCCTTATATTTGCTAATTGCCATTTGGGGAGGCAGCCGCCGCGGATACGCTGCGATGAAGTTTCTCATTTATACGGCGGTTTCCGGTATCGTCATTTTGGCTTCTTTCTTGGCTTCGGTGTGGTTGACCCAAGGCACCAACTTTGACTATGCAGCTTTGCGCGAGCAAATGACAGCTCTCAATGCCGATGGGTCGCTGTTGGTTCCTTTGGGTTCCCAAGTGGTGTTGCTGCTAGGCATGTTAATCGGATTTGGCATCAAAATCCCTATTGTGCCGTTTCACACTTGGCTGCCGGATGCCCACGTGGAGGCTTCCACACCAATTTCCGTCCTACTGGCTGGGGTGTTGCTAAAACTCGGTACCTACGGTTTATTGCGTTTTGGTGTGGGATTGTTCCCCGCTGCTTGGGAGTTCCTGGCACCGGCTTTGGCGACCTGGGCGGCTGTTAGTGTCTTGTACGGAGCTTTAACGGCGATTTCCCAAGCGGATATGAAAAAAATGGTGGCTTTTTCTTCCATTGCCCACATGGGATATGTATTGTTGGCAGCGGCGGCGGCAACACCTCTGAGTTTGGTGGCTGCTGTTGCCCAAATGGTAAGTCACGGCTTGATTTCAGCTTTGCTATTTTTGCTGGTTGGTGTGGTTGGCAAGAAAACGGGTACGCGGGATATTAATGTCTTGCGCGGTTTGCTGAATCCGGAACGCGGTTTGCCGGTTGTGGGAACGCTGACGATTTTGGCGGTGATGGCTAGTGCTGGCATTCCAGGTTTGGTCGGCTTTATTGCCGAGTTTCTGGTCTTTCGCAGCAGCTTTTTGGCTTTTCCGGGGCAAACGTTGCTGTGCATGGTCGGAACTGGTTTGACGGCGGTCTACTTCCTGTTGATGGTCAACCGGGTCTTTTTCGGTCGCTTGTCTGTGGAACAGATGCCCCAGGTAAAATGGCGCGATCGCATACCGGCTATAGTTCTCACCGTATTTCTTTTCCTGTTAGGGCTACAGCCCAATTTGATGGTTCGTTGGAGCGTTACCCAAGCAACGGATTTGGTACCGGCAAAACCGATTACTCAGCAGGTGGAAGCTGCGGCCACACCTGGATGGAGTTCCTTGACGCCTGAGTATTCCCTCCCTTCGGATACGTTGAATTCGGCACAATAGAAATACACCAGGTGGGGAATTCATTCTAGTTGGGAGCGTCCACAGGAAAGGAACTAGGATGGTTCCCCCAAAATTACAAACCACAACCAACAAACGAGTTCGATATGCTATCCAACAAACTAGAACCTTCTCGACATCCCCTTGCCGAGTACATACACCGTTTGGAAGCAGGAGAAGCTCTCTTAAAGGATTCTCCCAGGGATTTAATTGAGGTAGTGGGAGTTCTCAAAAGTTATGGCGTTGTACTGGATGCCTACTCCCGCAATCTAAATTACATTGCTGAAAACCAATTTCTGGTATTTTTCCCTTTTTTTAAATATTTCAATGGGGAAATTACTTTTGGTAAGTTGATGCGCTATCTATGGCACGATCGCATCAATTATGAATATGCCGAATATTGCATGAAAGGCATGTTTTGGCATGGCGGTACGGGATTGGATACCTATCTCGATTCTTCGGCGTATCGAGAGGTTGCGGAAAAGGTGATTCAAGCGAAGTTTCGCCGCAACCCTTTGGTTTTGGCCTTGCATCGCTTATTTCCGGAGTTTTTACCGGAGCAAATGCGCCAAATGGCTTACTATACGGCTTTGGGGCAGTTTTGGCGGGTGATGAGCGATATTTTCTTGTCGCTTAGCGATCGCTACGACCGTGGCGAAATTCAATCCATCCCCGATGTGGTCAGCCATATTCTGGATGGATTGGTCAAAGATGCCAACAGACCGATTACATATAAAGTTTCCCTACGCGGCGAAATTTACGAATTAATTCCCGAATCTGCCAACCTTACTTTCCTCAACGATACGGCTATTCCTTACGTGGAGTCGATTTTCTTCCGGGGAACGCCTTTCCCCGGTACAGTTTCTTACAACGCACAAGCCTATCAAGTTCCCGCCGTACAAGCAGATTTTGCTTACGGCGCTTTGTATGCCGATCCGATTCCAGTTGGCGGTGCGGGAATTCCTCCGACTCTGCTCATGCAAGATTTGCGTCATTTTATTCCTGATTACTTGCAGCAAATTTATTTGCAGGAAAATCGTAAGGAAACCGATTTACGGGTTAAAATTGCTGAGAGTTTCCAAAAATCCATGTATTGCGTGACTACTGCTGCCATTCAAGGTTTGGCTCCCTATCCTCTGGATACGGATGACTTGCAGCAGGCTAAGGAAAACCGTCAATATCTGGAGCAGTGGATGGATAGGTTTGTCAAGTCTCGGATTCGAGATATTAATCGTGCGGATGGTTGACCGTTTTTGACAAAGCAAGCAATAGATATGGGGAAGAATCGGAAAGCGATCGCGAAAATACTTTCCTACTTCCCCATATTTTATAGGATATTCCATACAAAACATAAAAACGCTCGCATTCCTGTTTTTCATATCAAATTCGATACGTAAAAACCACTTTTTATATTTATACCATTTCTTGAATTTTCTGCAAGAGATAATCGAGGTATTTTTGTAGGGGAGCAATGCGTGAGCCCCCCTACCGGGAT
Organism: uncultured Geitlerinema sp.; assembly: GCA_964477525.1. Taxonomy (GTDB): domain Bacteria; phylum Cyanobacteriota; class Cyanobacteriia; order Cyanobacteriales; family PCC-9228; genus PCC-9228. The sequence continues at coordinate 72,828 of CAYZHY010000001.1, forward strand.
AATTGGAAAAATTCAAGACAATTGTTGTTTTCTAGAAATGGTATAACTATGAAATACAAAATTCCATCGGGGAACGTTGCATTTTGGCATTTCCAACATTGGCCTGTGGAAAATGTCCCATTCTTAAGATTGCAGAATTTCTTGGAATCGCTGTACGGTATGTTTGTTTTCTTCTTCGCTACCAATTGTGATACGCAAGCCGCCTCCCGTGTTGCGAATGAGCGTTCCTCGGGCTTTCATTCCATCGGCAATTTCTTGCATTTTGCGCTCGTTAGACGCTTCATTTCCTTGGAAACGCACATAAATAAAATTGGCATCGCTGGGCCAAACTTGAAGCCCAGGAAGTTTTTTGAGAGCAGCAATCAATTTTTGACGTTGCTTTTGAATCTGAGGAATCACTTGCAACAACTCATGGCGATGGCTGAGGACTGCTCTGGCTGCGGCTTGGGAAAAACTGGGTAAGTTGTAGGGAAGGCGGATTTTTTCTAAGGTAGCAGTCAACATGGGATGGGAGACAGCATACCCCACGCGATGTCCTGCCAAGCGGAATGCTTTGGAGAATGTACGCAATACCACCCAATTGGGATGCCGAGTAATTTCTGGTGCCAGCGTACTTTGGCTAAATTCAAAATATGCTTCATCAATAACCACCAAAACCCCTTCGGGAAGCTCTCGCAACCAAGAAATTTCCCGTTCGGTGAGTTTGTTGGCAGTAGGAGAATTGGGATGAACAACGAAAACAACTTTGATGGGAGGATCTTCGTTAGAAATAGCTTTAGAAGCTGCTTCTAGGTTAAGTTCAAAGTTGTTGGGATCGCGACCAATGTCCTTAACTGGAATTCCCAATGTTTTCGCGAGAATTCCATACATAGAAAAAGTAGGATTGGCAACTAAAATAGATCCATTTTCGCCGATACAGGTAGCGATCAGTAAGGAGCGAATGAGTTCGTCCGAGCCGTTTCCGACAGAAATATTGGCTGGATGAAAGTGCCGGACACCAGCCGATTCGTTGGTGTATTCTACAATCGCTTGTTTGAGCTTGCCGTGACTGCCATCAGGATAGCGATTGACAGCAATAACTTCCTGATAAGTACGCGCCAATTTGGTTTTTAACGATTCGGGTAAATCGTAGGGATTTTCGTTGGCATCGAGACGGTCAATTTGTTCTTGTTTGGTATTTTGTTTCCCCAAAAAATCTTCTGGCTGGGGAGTATAGGAAACCAAATCGGCTAAATCGGGACGTAGAAATGAAAACATAGTTCCTATAAGTTACTCGCTGGTACTTGGCGTGGATTGATGTTGCCAAATATAATCGACAATGACACGATTCGTATTATTAGAATCGCCTGAATTGGAAACAGCAGTATTTCCTGGCGGCAAAGATAGCACAACGGATTTGTGGGTAAAATCAGCTGCTTTCATGCGTCTGGCTACACGATGGGGGATGCCGTAGCGGTGGGCAATGTGTCCCGAACCTGCCAAAACGACCACTTGATATTCTGGATGTTGGGTAGCAAATTTAGCAATATTCGCTGCCATGGTCTCATCCCAAAGGACTTGGGCCAATAAAAAGAACTCAAAATTCCCACTAGAATTGTATTCGGCGTGCATGCCATCAAAAATTTCGCGCAATCGTTCTCGATACTGCTGGTTATCCGTATGAATTTCACTACGGGGAGGCAACCACTGTTGGTCTTGGGGAGTCAGACCCGACCAACCGGCAGTTGCTGCTCGACGAATGGTTTCTGTAGGTACGTTTAAAGCGATCGCCGACAATTGGTTTTTTCTAGCATAACGTAGAATGGGGGCATAATAATCCCAGTCGTATCCCCAGCGCTGTTTGTATTCGGTTTGTTCCAGTAGTTGGTTTTCGCTAATTTCCCCTCGAATGTAGCGGTCTAAGGCATCTTGATAGGGAAGCTGAAACATTTCCATGGCGATCGCTAGTTTGGGATTTTGTCGATGCAATGCCTTTAAAATAGCCAACTGTGCTTTGTGGTCGGCAGCTTGGGTATGAGTTTCTCCCAGATAGACCACATCGGCGGTAGCCAAATCTGCCAGAATTCTTTGCTGTCGCGGCGAAAACGCTTCCTTGGTCTGTTCTGATTTGGCAGATAGTTTGGTAGAACGAGTTTCCACAGAAACGGTTTCCCGCAAAGACGAACCCCAGGATATGGGAAGGCCACCGGCTGTGACGACCAACAATACCAAAAAAAACAGGCAAATCTTTCCAGAACTTTTCCAGTGGGGAAATCTCACAACTTGTAATAGCAACCAAAACTTTCCCATTAGCCAACTACCTTTGCAGCTATTGTTTTTTTCTAAAATAACTTGGCCTCTTTATTAAAACCTTAACTCAAATTCCACCGTTGCTTGGCTTTCGCCAGACAAATCCGTAGATCCCCGCAATAAAAGATTTTCGTTCAGCCGATAGCGAAGATTGTAGTCCAAAGGATCTTCGCTGGGAACCAGTTTGCGAATAGAAAAAGATAAATCACCGGGTAAATTCACCCCCGCTTCAATTCCCAACGCCAAACTAGAACTGCCAGATTCCTCATCGGGGATGGTAGCGGGAAACAGACGAAAATCGCTCAATCCCAAGGTATTGGCCACAAACGTATCCACATTGGTCAAAAGCGCCGAACCTGCTAAATTGGCGATCGCTAGCCAACTTTCTCCACGGCCAAATGTATCCACAAATCCACCACCAATCAATGCCAAAATTTCCGATTCGCTACGCGGTGGCGAACTGGTAAGTTTTAAATTGTTAAACAATTCGCTGGAAGGGCCTTCAATAACGGCTTGAACCCGAACCGTTTGCAGTTCTCCCAAATTTGGCGTTAGCGCCGGATCGCTAATTTCTGCATTTGAAGTTGTAATTTCTGAACGACGGTTAAACTCTCGAACCGAAGCCAGCAACCGCAAATCTAAAATGGGGTCGAGACCCTGTTCGGGAACAAATTCTGCCGTTTGGTTGTGGCCGCGTTGCAGGTTAAAGACGGTGGTAAACAGATTGACTTGTCCTGATTTTAGCTTCACAGTGCCTTTCGGACGCAAACCATCCAACGTTCCCCGTACTTGCAAATCACCAGTAGCTACAAAGTTCAAAACTGGTGGATTGGTAATGCGTAAATTATTTCCCAAAGTAAGCGTTAAATTATTAAATTGGGTAACAAATGTTTCTTCGTTATTAGGAGGCGGTGACGCAGTAGAGGTTTGCATGGCACTCGCGTTGGGATCGAGAATTACTTGACCGTTACTGAGCGTAATGCTACCACCAATCTTGGGATTGAGGGCATGACCGCGAATGGTCAAATTGCCCTTGACGCCACCGCGATAGATACCTCGAAGGTTGGTACGAATCTGTTCTAAAACAATGTTTAGAGGATTTTCTCGGTCCGGGTCGTTGGTAGGAAGCGGTTCAAATAGAGGTAAAACGCCGCTGGCACGTACGTTGCCCTGACTGTAATTGCCAGTAATCTGCTTGACAGAAACGCGATCGCCAGCAAAATCTGCCTGAACCGATACATTGGTCAGTGGTTCTGACAGCAACGGCGTGGTAAATTTGGATTCATTCATGTTGATATTGCCCGTTGCCACTGGTTTTTGTAACGTTCCCGACAGGTCCAAACGTACTTCTCCCGTACCTTCCTGCAACGTCACCTGGTTTGTAAGCAAGTTGAGTGCTTGCATGGCTTCGTCTTGAGCCACTAGAGTCATTTCTATGTTGGGCGAAGGCGACACTTTTGCAAACGGCAGTTTGATGGGAATATTACCTCTTAGGGTGATGGGTTCTGGTTCCGAGACCAATACCTCACTACCAAACTGCAACCGACCATCGGTATAGTTGAAACTCGCAAATCCATTTTTAATGGAAGTCAGATTTACTTGTCCATCTGCTATCGTAATCTCGCCTCTGGCTTGGGGATTGTCAAAACTTCCTGCCAAACTCGCTCGTAGGTTCAACTTGCCGCTCACGTCAACGACGGGCAAATCCACAAAATTTTGCAAAAACCCAATGGGAAACTTTTGGACACGCAACTGTGCCGATTGTTCTTCACCGCCAACATTGCCAGTAAACGCCAGCAAAATATCATCGCGTTCCAATCGCAAAGGCAGTAGTGTTAGTTTTCCGTTTTCAAAGTTTCCTTGAAGCACAAACTTATCTACTTGATACGTTCCCCAAGACCAATCTTCTCCTTGCAAATTAAAATCTGCAACCAGACCGCGCGTAAGGGAACCTTCTATACCAATTTTGCCGTTAAATTGTCCTTGTAACGTTTTTAGGGGAGGCAGTGGCGAGGCTTGTTTGCGAGCTTCTATTTGTTTTTTGAGGGAGTACTTAATTTCTGAAAAACGCCGCAATTGCGTTAGTAAAGGAGCATTGGGCAATCCAACTGGTTGGGGAGCTACATCTTCAGCCGTTCCGTACTTGGGTGGTGTCAGTCCTCTAGCAATATCGCTAATATTGAACCATTGCAAGGCGACCAAGATATCCTGTAAATATCCCTCAACAACTTCTAATTCACCGCGAAATCGCGGGTCTTTTCCTAAGACAACACCACCGGAAAAAGCATACTGGCTACTCCCTTGTATCAGCTTGGCATCGGTTACCGACACGGTCTTACCACCGTAGCGGAATTGGGTGGTAAACGTTTGCGCTTCGATACGACCCAGAGGACTGCCGATAGCGGGTTTGTTGGCTTTCAGGGAACCAGCTACTTGCAATTTTTCCCAATCGATGTTGATATTGGCAAACAGCGTCCCTCCCAAAACGCGATCGCTCCATCCACTCAAGGGCACTTGCTGTACCTGTACTTGAAACCAAGGACAGATTTCGGAAGGAGGTTGGGAAAAAGATTCTTCTGTCGGTTCTTGTTCTGTAGGTTGTTCGGTAGATGGTGTTGGTAGCGTTGATGCTTGTTGGGGTTGGTCGGTGGATGGCGTTGGCGACGTTGATGCTTCTTTAGGTTCTTCGACAGCTGGTTTCTCTCCATCCGATACCTGAGATGTCCGATTGGCTTCTGCTGATGGATCGACGCATTCCCCAGTTACTGTCAGATCGTCTTGTTTGACATCGATGCTGGTGGGTATATATTTTTCGTTGAGGGCTACTTGAATTCGATCTGATTCTCCCTGCAAGCGAACTTGAATGCCTTCGGAAGTAATAGCGATCGGACCTTCTAGGCGGCGATCGAAGGCTAGCTGACGCACGCCGAACTGGTTGAGGGTCAAGTCACCGGTAATTTCAGGAATATCTTGCAAGCTATCGGCAACCAAGCGAGCGCTCAATGTAGCATTTCCTTCTAGATCTTGGCGAATTTGTTCTGCTATTTGAATATTGGGAAAAGCTATAGGAATATTTGTAAGCTTATATTCTTCCACATTGACATTCAAATCGTAGCCAGTAATTTGGGGAAGTTCCGCCAAAGCCACACCAATGCTGCCATTGGCGCTAATGCCAGCTTCCGATTCTACAGAAGGAAGTTGCAAAGTGTCTCCATCCCACTTGAGAGAAACGCTAACTGGACTGTTGAAGATCGGTTGTAAAGATTGGGAACGGAAATTGGGAATGTTAAAGGTGTCCAGAAAACTTGTTTCTATAGGAACTCGGGACAATTGCAACTGACCGTTGGCTTGAAGGGCACTCCAGGCAAGATTGGTGAGAGAACCACTTACATCAATCGAACTGGTTAGGGTTCCTCGGAGTCTGGAATCCAGTTTTTGTAAGGCAAGCTGGCGGCTAGCTACCGTAGCTGCAAACTCTCCCGATTCTACAGTTAGGTTTTCAATAGCAATGCTTTGTTGGTCAACCAATTGCAACGTAGCATCGCCACTGGCTTGTACGTCGGTAACTTCTTGGGGGATTAAAGGACTGGCTAGCTGAAACTGACCGGAAAATACCGTTGGCTGCGGGACTCCCAGTTGTTCTAGTTGAAGATTGGCGATCGCGGTACTGGCTTGAATGGCTTGGTCGGTGGGGTCGTCCAGGGAAACTTGAGCGTTCAATTCCACCGTACCGCCAGCCACTTGGAAATTGGTATTGCGTATATCGAGGCGCTGGCTGCTATAGGCGAGTTCGCCGCTGCCTTCGATGCTGGAACGGCGCAAACGCCATTGGGTTTGGACTTGAGGATCGGATGCAGAACCGCGAATTTGCGTGGTAGCATTCAGCCTTCCCAAGCGAACGGGAAGCGTTCCTTCCTGCAAGCCGCGCACCAAAAAGGGTTCTAAAGGCAAATCTTGCAGGTTGACATCGACATTCAATCCAATGCGATCGCCCAAATTGATGCTACCACCGCCCACGATCGTGCCGCCGATACTGGGAAAAGCGCGTAGGTTCTGCAATTGAATTTGGCTGCCATCAATTTGAAATTCGCCAGCCACCCGATCCAAGTCTATGAGGGAAGTAGCGTTGGGTTGGGGAGGATTGCTGGTATAAATTTGAGTGGTTTCGGTGGTACGTAGCTGACCGCGCACAATGGGATTGGCGAGTTGGCCGGTAACGCGAACATCAGCAGCCACTTGCGTTGCGATCGCAATGGGAAGGGAAATTTGCGCTACGGATAGAATCTCGGATAGAGGCTGTGGTTCTATATTCGCTGCGATATCGTAGCGTTGTTGGGATAGATCCACTGTTCCGCCAGCTTGGACGGGAATGCTGCCGTAGTTGAGGGTCGCCTTTTCGATTTGAATTTGCTGTTGCTGCAAGCTGAGATTCGCTTGCTGTAATTCCACCAATTGGGGAACGTTTTGGATATCGAGGGTGGTTTTTTGCAGCTTGGCCGTTCCCTGGAGGTCGGGTAAGTTATCTTCAAAATTCCAGGCGATATCGACATTGGTTTGCAAGCTTCCCGACAAAACCTGCAATCGGTCTTGTAGAAGCGAGGCAGGCAGCAACCTGGCTAAGACCGGTAGCTGTAGGTTTTGGCTTTGCAGGTTGCCTTCTAGCTGCGGCGAAGTATTGGCAGATTGGCGAAATTCTCCTGTAACGGTTAATTTCCCCCCAGAAATGGGAGCGCCGCTAGCTTGAAATCGAATTTGTTGGTTGTTGTTAGCAAACTGGGTGGAAACTTGAATATCGTGGAAATCCACCGCCTCGCTGCTATAAGGATCCAAAGTAATGCGCGCATTTTCAGCAGAAACGGCTGTTACTTTCGGTTGGATGGCCCCCGGTTCTTGAAGGTTTAAATCCAGTTGCAGCCACTGTCCGGGTTGCTGTTGTTCGATGTAAGCTTGGGGATTGACTAAGGTAATGTCTAAGGGCAGAGTACGGTTGGCAAAGACTTGCCAAATGTTAAATTTGACGACCACCGAGTCTACAGATGCGCGGTCGGTATTGGTATCGGTCGCTGGTAGGGAAGTTTCGCCAAAAGTTAGCTGGGTTAGGGAAAATTGCTGCAAAGACCCTAATTGAACGGGTCGCTGGACGATATTGGACAAACTTTCTGAAACCAAAGGTGCTAGCTGGGTTTTGACCCACCAAGTACCGCCAATAGCAGCGGAAAATACGGCGACTCCGGCTACTAAGCTGGTACGGCGCACCCAGATGAGTAAAGTTGATGGTTTCTGGTTGGGTGATGGAGAATTCGTCATTGATAGTTGCGATCGCGGTAGACCAAAAGTAGCCTCCAGAAAGGAGCTTCAATCGTACGGTTGGCTATTGATGCTGGAAGCGGCCTGAACCGCTTATATATTTTGACGTTTTTCGTTCATTGTATGGTCCATAAGAGAGATTGGCTGCTAGAATCATGGTCAAAAGGATAAGCAGGCAAAGTAGAAGCTTGGTGGGAAAAGGCAAAGTTGCCAACCAATCTAACGATGGAGTCGCCTGTGAAACCCAGGTATCTGTTCGTCGAAAAAAACGGATACCGCCGGGCACTCGAAAAGGAGTACTCTAGAAGTACCAAACGCCGATCCGGAAAGACCGTCTCTATCTCAGTTCGTTCCCACCTGGTGGGACAAGGGGATTCGTCAAACCAAGAATCCGTACTTGTTGAGAGTACGACGTGTCAAACTGGAATTAGCGTTATTCGCAGTACCTCAAAAGCACTCAAGAACAAAACAACTCGTTTGTTTTTCTGCATGTGCTTAGATTGTTTAGAAGTAGTGGTGGTTTCAAAAGTTTCATCAACCATGCGAGTATATGTTCTGCTCTTTAACGCACGTACGGAGAATGAAGGGATCCATACCCTCAAGGATATGAACTCCCAACGCAATAAGGTGTTGATGTTTGAATCTGAAGAGGATGCGGCTCGCTACGGAGGCATGCTGGAAGCTCAGGACTTTCCCAATGCTACTGTAGAAGAGATTGATGATGAAGAAGTGAAGGAATTTTGTCGCAGTAGCGACTGCGATTGGGAGTTGGTTCCCAAAGGTTCCCTCGCTTTGCCGCCGGAAGCCAATGTAGAACAAACGGATTGGACAGAAGAAGGTTCTCAATCTCCAGCCTCGGCAGACTCAGACTCGGAAGAATCGGACGAAACCGAAATGCCAGAACGCGAAAAAACCGATATGTCTCCTGAAGAACTAGAACAGGCGCGTCGCCGTCTGGAGGGGTTGCTGTGAGCGACCGGGGATATCTGCTGACCGAACAAGCTAATGCCAATAGTTGGAATCTCGACCAACTCTCTCCCTTGGCTTTGGTGGATCTTTTTGTGCAAGAAGATAGCAAAACGGTGGCCGCGATCGCGCAGACCCGAGAAGCGCTGGCTGCTGCCATACATACCACAAGTAATGCCATTTGTCAAGGGGGTCGTTTGTTTTATGTGGGGGCCGGTACCAGCGGTCGTTTGGGGGTTTTGGATGCTGCCGAATGTCCGCCAACTTTTTGTACGCCACCGGAGATGGTCCAGGGAATTCTTGCTGGTGGTGAAGCCGCTTTGGTCCGAAGTTCGGAAAATTTGGAAGACCGCTACGAAGACGGCGCGGCAGCCATAGAGGAACGAGAAATTGACAGCCAAGATGTGGTGGTCGGGATTACCGCTGGCGGAACGACGCCCTACGTATTGGGAGCCCTGGAAGCGGCGCGAAAAGCCAGTGCCAGCACCATTTTCATGACCTGCGTTCCCCCAGAACAAGCCAGTAGTCCTGCCGATCTCGACATTCGCCTGTTAGTTGGTCCAGAAATTGTGGCTGGATCCACACGCTTGAAAGCAGGCACCGCCACCAAGATGGCTTTAAATATTTTATCCACTGGGGTGATGGTTCGTCTGGGAAAAGTCTACGGCAACCGCATGGTGGATGTGGCGGCTACCAACGAGAAACTCCGCGATCGCGCTTTGCGAATTTTAATGGATCTAACCGAATTGGAACGTTCTCAAGCAGCGAGTTTGCTAGCCAACAGCAACAACTCGGTCAAGCTAGCCTTGCTGCGCCACTGGAAAGGCATTTCTCTGCCAGATGCGCAAACCCTCCTACAACAGCATCAAGGACATTTGCGAAGAGCTTTGCAAGCCGAAAAAGAGATTTGATCGATGCTAAGATACCTTCACTGGATAGTTAATAAATTCCCAATATTCGGGAAAATAGCGTCTTGTACTCGGTGAAATAGGAAATTTCTTATGGATATTGCAACGCAAAATTGGACGACATTAGCCATTTTGCTGGCAGCCATTGGTATTTTGGTTTGGGGATTTCGGCGATCGCAACCCTACGGAAAAATCGGAATTCTGGCTTGGTTGCAGTCGGTCACCTTAATGGCCCCTTGGCTGCTTTTTTTCGGGTTGTTGGCTTTTGGAATTGCCCTCAACATCGCCGCCATTTTATTAATATTTCTGGTGTGTACTGGCATTTATATTGTCCTGGGACGGAAAGTCCGGCAAATGCGCAATACCCAACAGTCGCAAACGCCATCGCAGGTGCAACAAAACCAGTGGCGGCAACAGTCGGATTCTCCAACATCTCCTTGGCAAGCTTCCTCCGAAACCAATACCGAAGATGAAAGTTTTCGCGCGCCATCAGCCGAACCTACTTCCCAACAGCAACCCACTGGCATTCCCAGTGAAGATTTGCAGATAATTCAGGGAATCTTTGGCATCGATACCTTTTTTGCTACCGAAACCATTCCCTACCAAGAAGGCGCTATCTTTCGGGGAAATTTACGTAGCGACCCAGAGACGGCCTACCAAAGTTTATCGGCTAACTTGCAAAAGCAGATGGGCGATCGCTACCGTTTGTTCCTGGTTAACGACCGAGAAGACAAACCCGTGGCTATCGTTCTCCCCAGCAAAAACGACCCCCAACCCCTCAATACCGGTCAAAAAGTGTTGGCGGCTGTCTTGTTGCTAGCTACCGTTGCCACCAGCGTGGAAGCTTTTGGATTTCTCATGGGATTTGATGTCTTTCAAAATCCAGGCCGCCTTAACGAAGTTTGGCCTCTAGCAGTTGGCTTGTGGCTGATTTTGGGAGTTCACGAACTATTCCATCAAATCTTGGCCAAACGCCGTGGGGTAAAAATGAGTTTTCCCTTTTTCATTCCCACTTGGCAACTAGGGTCTTTTGGCGCTTTAAATCGCTTCACCTCTTTACTTCCCAACCGTCAAGTCTTGTTTGATGTGGCTTTTGCCGGTCCGGTGGCTGGTGGTATAACCTCCCTAGCCATACTGATTCTCGGTTTCTTGCTTTCTCAGGAGGGAAGCCTGTTTCAAATTCCTTCCGAGTTTTTCCAAGGGTCGATTTTGGTGGGAACCATCGCCAAAGTTACCTTGGGTTCGGCATTGCAACAGTCCGTGGTAGACATTCATCCTTTGGTTCCCATTGGCTGGTTGGGATTGGCGATCGCGGCGCTGAACTTGCTGCCTGCCGGTCAGTTAGATGGCGGTAGAATTGTCCAAGCCATTTACGGACGCAAAATTGCCAACCGAACTACGGTAGCCACGATTATCTTTTTAGGCGTTGCTTCCTTTTTCAATATTTTGGCTTTGTACTGGGCCATTTTGATTTTATTGCTGCAACGCAATTTGGAACGTCCCTGCCAAAACGATCTTTCCGAACCCAACGATGCTAGCGCCGCGTTGACGCTTTTGGTGTTGTTTTTGGCTTTGGCAACCCTGCTGCCGCTAACGCCTTCTGTTGCCGGTCGTTTGGGAATTGGACCAATGTAACATTGTGTTAAGGTTTTTCCACAAACGCTTGTTTGTTCAAAGCCGTTTGTACAGTTTTCGCCAGGTTTTTTACCTGAGTTGTATAGTTATCAATATCGTCTAGGGGTTCGATCGGTAGCATAACGCTAACAGCTACCCACCCCACCCGATCGCCTTGCAACTGCGCCATGCGATCGCGCCAAAACCACTGGCTGGGACTGGCATGACCACCGCCATTGGCAAAAGCGTACCACTGCGCGATCGCGAAGGTTTCCGCCGGTTTCCAAGCGCGGTAGTACCTGGCATGGATGCTTTGCGAAGATAGGTCAACCTGCAGCGACTGGCGGGAATCGGTTTTCCACTGCTGCCACCCATCCACATCGGTCCACTCCACTTGGGGTTGGTCTTTGGCATCGGTTTGAGGTCGCAGCAGCAAGTAGGCGGTTTGGTCTTGGTTGTTGGCTTGGATTTTTTGAAAGATCCATCGGTGGCCCCCCATCCGTATGGGGTTGGCTTCCACAGTTTCCCATCCAGACAGGTCAATTCCCGTTTCCCTTAGCTGCCGCAATCGATCGATGCTATCTACCTGTATGGGATAATCCGACCACAGCCAACGACCTTTAAAATAGGTGGGAACTACGCCGATGGCAGCGATCGCCATGAGAAAAACCAACAATCCTACTTGAGTGGATTTGTATTTTTGCAGCGCCTGGAAGAACTTAGAAAAAGAAGACATAGTCGTTGGTGCGATCGCTTTGCATTCCCATTTTATGCTTCGCTGTCAGCTTGATTGGGAATTTTCTGGTCAATTTTGAACAAACACACGACCAACACCCCGAGAACAGCCGCTAAATACAAGTCGCCTCCCAACCCTTCGTGGAACAGGTGGAACAGGCGGTCCATTTGTTTTCCGTACAGAAACGTCAAAATGGTATTGCGCAAAATATTTCCCACCACGCTAACCAACACGGCTGTTGCTGCAAACAAACCAATTTTCAAACGCGATCGCCAGGCATTGGTGAGGTACAACAATATGAAGGCAATGTAGGTACTGGTTAGCAAGCTTTTCAACCCGGCGCAATGGGGAGCTACTTCTACAATTCTACCGCCCACAAATAAATAAATCTCCCGTACCGTCACATCAATGGCAAATTGATCGAGAATAAAAGCAGCAACCCCAGCAATAAAACTCTGTAGCGGCTGAATGTAAGGTGCAATCAAATAGGGAAAGTCATTGGGCGTTGCCAGCCAAACAAATAGCAGCGGAAAGATTTGCAAGCGCAACCCTGGCATTCCTTTCCACCACAGGCAAATCCCCGTTAAAACCAGGGGAAACGATAAATTCAGCAGGTTGGGAGTGCCTGCGAGATAAAATATCCCACCCAACACCAATAAAATAGCACCCACGGGATGGGCGCGATCGCGCAGGCGACGCCATTGGTTGCGTTGCTGCCAAACAATATAAGCGGCAAACGGCAAGCCAATAACCCCGTGGCTGAAATATTCGTGTTCGATACTGATGGTTTTGTTAATCCAACCGTCGTACCAATGAATCAGAAGGGGAAGATAAAGAACGGCTAATACAAACAAAATCCCCACTTCTAAGGGATAGCGCGAGGTATTTTGCAAAAATTGGCGTTGGGTTTGCATGACTTTACTAGATGTTCGGGAAAACAACTGTTTCTAGTTTAAACATTTTTAATCGATATGTTGCTGCATTGTGGTCAAACATGGCTGGTACTACCAGTTTTTATATAGATAGATAGCACCCTTTCCCAAATCCGATCTACCAAAAACCCGATTTTCCGGGAATTGCTATCCATGTTATCAATAAAGTTTATTGGGTTCTCGGCCAGCAGATTGGGGATAATTTTTGAATTACGATGGCAAACTAGAAGGCGTCGTTTGCCAAAGTTGGGAATCATCGTTGTTGGTGGAAATTTGTGGCAAGATGGCATCTGCGATCGCTTGGACCACTTGTTGAATTTGGTCGGCTTGCAATCCCGGATACATGGGTAACGATAGTACTTGCTGGGATAGGGTTTCCGCGTGGGGAAAATCTCCTTGTTGATAGCCAAGATAGCGATAGGCAGGTTGCAAGTGACAGGGAATGGGATAGTGAATGCCGGTTTGAATTCCCTTATCGGCGAGGGTTTGCTGCAAGGTATCGCGATCGCAAGGGGAATATTGAGTAACGCGAATTACGTATAGGTGGTAAACGTGACCGCTACTGCTTTGGTTGCGTATGGGAACGATGCCAAAATCTTGCAACGGTTGCAGGTTGGTGTCGTATTGCTGTGCGGCTGTGTTGCGCGCGCCATTCCAGGCAGGGAGGTAACGCAATTTGGTGTTCAATACGGCAGCTTGTAGGCTATCCAGACGGCTGTTGGTGCCGATTTCGGCGTGTAAGTATTTTTGTGGTGCGCCGTAGTTGCGTAACGTTTTGGCTTTTTGTGCGATCGCGGCATCGTTGGTAACAACCGCGCCACCATCGCCAAATCCGCCTAAATTTTTGCTGGGATAAAAGCTAAAAGCGGCTGCCATTCCCACCGAACCGGCGGTATAGCCTTCTCGCTGTGCCAAGTGTGCCTGGGCCGCATCTTCAAATACGATGAGATTGTGGGTAGCGGCAAAATCTTGTAGCTGCTGCGGCGATACCATCTGACCGTATAAATGTACTGGAACGATGGCACGGGTTTTGTGGGTAACGGCTTGGTTGGCGGCTTCTAGGTCGATTAAAGCAGTTTCTGGGTCGCAATCGGTCAAAACCGGTACGGCATTTGCTTTTAAAATCCCCATGAGGGTAGCAACGAACGTGTTGGCGGGTAAAATGACTTCGTCGCCGGCTTTGATGCCGCAGGCTTGCAAACCAATGGCGATCGCGTCGGTACCGCATCCCACACCAACACCATATTCTACACCACAAGCGGCGGCAAATTCGGCTTCAAAATCTCGTACTGCTTGACCCAACACAAAATCTCCCCGTTGCAAAACATTTTGCATTGCTTGTGCCAATTCTCCTTCGATGGGTTGGTGGCACAAGTCAAGGTTTACAAAGGGAACAGTTCTTTGGGAATTATCCATAATTGTTAACGATGGGTAACTGTCAGCGGAGGAATATTTTCCCCCTTATTCTGTTATGGGTCATATACCGCGATTTTGAGCCAACCAATGGATAAAGTTTTCGTAAAGTTGGCGCGATCGCGGTTAAATTTTTGACGATCGCGCCAGCAACCGTTTGGTTCAACCTACTGATGGTAGGATGGCCTATCGAAATTAAACCAGTGGCGACCGACGCCACATCCAGGCAATTCCCACTGCCAACAGTCCCATCATGGAAGTAGGTTCGGGAACTTCTGTGGAACCGGAACCGTTTCCTGGGGGATCGTCGCCAACATCACCAGATCCATCTGGGGAAGCCAGAATGCTATCGATCCAGCTAGTGTAAGCAGGAACCAACATACCGCCACTCCCAGTACCAAACGTACCTGGTTCTTGCCATGTATATCGTCGTGTAAAGGTGTTGATCCCTGCTAGCAATAGGGAATCATCGCTGGTTACAAAACTCGGTCCGCCGGAATCTCCCGGTCCGATTGTTGCTTCGCGATCGCTTACATTGCTGTTTTCGCTAGGATCGTCAAAATCCATATAAAACACTTCTTGGGAACTACTGCCTTCGTCATCTCCCCCGAATGAGTCGGCCTGGTTCTCTCCTACCCGTTTGGTCGTAAAACTAGCATTGGTGGTATAACCGTCTTCCCCATTTCCCGATCGTCCATATCCTGCTATGGTTAGGGAACTCCCTGGGGAAAGAGGGTCGCGCAGCAACTCGTAAATGGGAGTGGTTTCGGGAAGGGTATTATTGAGGGAGACTATAGCAATATCGTCGTTAATTGTAGGATTGTTAAATCCCGTATAGTCCTCGTGAATCAATAAATCGTTGGCTGTGAATGTATGGGAGCGATCGCTACCCAAATTTAAATTCAACTGCACTTCGTTGTTTGTATAATCAACTGTGCCATCGTTGTTGCTATCCAAACAATGAGCAGCGGTTAAAATATGAGAGGAACTAATGGCCGTTCCGGTACAGAGAAAACTGTTACCAATGGATAAACTACCAACGCCACCAAAACGCGAGTCGGTGGTGTTGGGGTCAACGAGATCGCTAGGGGAATCGGCGGCGACTACGGTAGGCATATATTCAACGTTGCTGTTGGTTAGCGTTCCCGCGATCGCTGTGGAAGAAAAAGAATCGCCAACGGCAATTCCAGCAATACCACTGGCTGTGAGTGCAGCCAGTACATAATGTTGTGCGCTCATACCTGACGACTCCTAAGTTTCTTTTGCCAATATTGTTTGTGCTTGCTGTTGGCGGTAATTACTGTTTTCTTGGGATTTCGCATGCTTATTTTTGGGGATTCCCATTGCTAAAATGTTTACGCGTTCAAGAGTTCAATCCCCCCGATCGCTGCTTAGAATGAAGAAAACGTACAGGAATGCGATCGAGGTAAGAGCAAGTTGGCAATTTCTCCTCCTCAGCATTATTGCTATGGATAAAGACAATGGTTACGTTTCTGGTGGCTGCAACACTTTCATCAATGCTGGAAAAGAGAACGGCCCACGTTTCACATTTCACATTTGTTTTGAAATTGCTATTGTTACCGCATGTATGTTGGTGAAGGATATTTTCCTTCTCAAGTTTTCATCTAAGGTAGCAAAAAACTATGTTTTCGATAAGGTGGAAATTACTGATTTTTGCAGGATGAGTTCCCAATAGAAATTCTAAATTTCCGCGATAATCCTGAAAGCTCGTAAGATGGTATTCGATACAAAACAGCAAAATTATGGAAAAGCGATCGCTATTCGCCAATCGATTCTAGGATTTGAGTATTTTTAGAGTCCCCCACTTGCGATCGCCTTTCGATTGTAAGAAAAAAACTGTATTTTTCGATCGTGCGATCGCCAATCCACTTTCATTGAAGCCTAAAAATTATTAACAAAAGACCGTTTTGGTGGAAAGCTAGGTCTACCAACTCCCGAATATTGGTAGTTTCGAGCTTCTAGATTCAAAAGAATTGCCAACATAAGAGCCAGACTTTTTCTTGAATGGACCTAGGTGGCTGCCACAAAAGGGATTTCAAGCTTTAATTATTCGTAGAATTTTCCCCAAAATGACAAAACAGGAAGGGAAATGAACCACACCCTATCATAGGTCATCCGATGTGTAGGAACCACGAAAATTTTGTAGGTTCGATTCGCGAATTGAACCTAAAGAGGGAATTTCAATAGATAAAATCGCGAGTCTGTTTGAAGTGAATTTCGTATCAAAAAAAGGGGGGAGAAACCACACTACCAACAGTGACTTCTCCCCCAAACATGTCAATGCTTTCAAGCTCCCGTTTTGTCCAGATAAATGGCTTCTGACGAGTCGCTTTCGCTTGATTCTTGGGGTGCTTTCTTGGTACGGGCCTTGGCTTTGGAAGCACTGCGCTTGAGGGCTTTCAGACGTGCTTCGTAAGCGCGGCGTTGTCGTTTTTTCGGTGTTTGGTCCACCAACAGCTTCAACGCACTACCCAAACTTTTGTAAGCTCCTGGTAGGGAATAATTAAACCGACGGGTAGCAATTTCGATCGCTTTTTCGTCGGCATCGATGGCTTCCACCAGTCGTTTTTCGCTATTGTTTTGGCGATACAGGCGATAGCCAGCTACCCCACACAGGGATAGAGCTAGCAACAGTAACAAGCCATCTTGGACCCACAATTCGCCGACAGCGCCTCCCAAACCAATAGCGAGAGCTGCCATTTCCCATCCTTCTTTGGGAACGGTATCGTTTTGAATGCGGGCCACTTCATGCCAAAACAGCAAATTGCGCTGGTCGATGGCAAACTGTTCCCATTTAACCAAATCGATTTGGATTTCCACTTGGTCTTTACCAATTTCTTCGCTGCGAATCACTGGTGGATTGACTTCCGCCGTTTTTTCCACAGTGACCCAACTTTGTAACTCCGGCGGCAACAATCCTTTCAGCCGGCGAAGTTCGTTCATTTCAGATTTTGTGGTTGCAAATGATGTCATGTAGCCAACCCCAGTAAACTTGCAACAAGATTCAAAATATGGTTTGGTAGCATATCGCTTTTTCTATGAAAACAGATACTGGCGAGTTTTTTCTGGTAGTGGGAACTCTTTCGGGAAGGACTGTCTGATGGCAGTTAAAATTGTCCCGAACGAGGCCCAATCCTTAGAAACTAAGGAATTAACGATGATAAAGTATACCTCTCGATTGGAGGATTCCAGATTATAGTAGAAGTTGACACCACGATCGGCTAGCTACAGTTCCACCGAAGCCGTGGCTTCAAGATACGCCGACGGGAAATTTCCCAAATCGTGGGTATCTGGAGATTTTTGCTGGCCATCGAGAAAGCAGCCATAGTTGGTGTCGCCTCAACCTTTTCTGTTGGTTCCGATCTTATTGTAACTTTGCCCGCTGGGGAGATTTATAAACTATGAAAATTCTAGTCACTGGTGGTGCTGGATTTATTGGTTCCCATTTGGTCGATCGCTTGATGGAAGCCGGTCACGAAGTGCTGTGTTTGGATAATTTCTACACAGGAGACAAACGGAATATTAGCCGTTGGCTGAACAATCCCTATTTTGAATTTATCCGACACGATATTACCGAACCCATCCGGCTGGAAGTGGACCAAATCTATCACCTTGCCTGTCCGGCTTCTCCCATACACTACCAATTTAACCCGGTCAAAACGGTCAAAACCAGCGTTTTGGGAACCCTGAATATGTTAGGTCTGGCTAAACGGATTAAAGCCAGACTTTTGTTGGCATCTACTTCCGAAATTTACGGAGATCCACAGGTACATCCCCAATCGGAAGACTATCGTGGCAATGTGAATCCCATTGGATTGCGCAGCTGTTACGACGAATCCAAACGTTTGGCGGAGACGCTTTGTTTTGACTACCACCGGCAAAATAATGTGGATATTCGAGTGGTGCGGATTTTCAATACTTACGGTCCCAGGATGCTGGAAAACGACGGTCGGGTGGTCAGCAATTTTATCTACCAAGCTTTGCGAAATCGTCCTTTGACGGTTTACGGAGATGGCACGCAAACCCGCAGTTTTTGCTATGTCAGCGATTTGGTGGAAGGGTTAATCCGGATGATGAACAACGACCACTTAGGTCCGGTCAATTTAGGAAACCCTGGAGAATACACGATTTTACAACTGGCACAAACGATTCGGGATAAACTCAATCCCGAATCGGAAATTGAATTCAACCCCCTGCCTTCTGACGATCCGCGCCAACGCCAACCAGATATCAGTCGCGCCAAAATGTATCTCGATTGGGAACCGCAAGTGGGATTGGTGGAAGGTCTGAAATTAACAATTGATGACTTTCGCGATCGCCTGCAAGAAGGTGTTTTGTCTTAGCGGTTGTCTTGATTGATTTTCTAAATATACTGGGAAGTTTGTCCGGTAGCTGTATAACTTTACGAACACTTTAAGAATACAATACGGACAAACAGCTACTTGTTGAGCTATACCTGAGTCAATTAATGCTTTCTGTCTGTTTGTTAAATTTTTCTGAAGTTTTTCTCATCATGCAATAAGGAGCCATCGTCATGCGTATTTGTGTAATCGGTACTGGTTATGTCGGTTTGGTAACGGGAACCTGTTTGGCACATGTGGGACACGAAGTTGTTTGCGTGGATAACAACGAAGAGAAAGTTAAAATGATGCAAAGCGGACAATCGCCGATTTTTGAACCGGGATTGTCGGAAATGATGCAAAAATCTGCCAACGAAGGTCGGTTGCACTTTACTTCCGATTTAGGTGCTGGGGTTGACCATGGCGAGGTTTTGTTTATTGCTGTGGGAACGCCAGCGTTGTCTAGCGGCGAAAGCGATACCCGCTATGTAGAAGCAGTGGCAAAAGGCATTGGTTCCCATCTAAACGAAAAAAGCGAATATAAAGTGATTGTCAATAAGTCTACGGTACCGATTGGTTCTGGCGACTGGGTCCGGATGATCGTTCTCGATGGCATTGCCGAACGCCAACAGGCTTTGGTCGGCGCTGGCAACGTTCCTTCTGGCGATCGCGTGGCTTCTGAAATTGGGGTAGAATTTGATGTGGTTAGCAACCCCGAGTTCCTCCGGGAAGGGTCGGCGGTTTACGATACGTTCAATCCCGATCGCATTGTTTTAGGCAGCAACAGCAGCCGCGCCTTGGAAAAAATGACCCAACTGTACGACCCGATCGTTAAACGTGTGCAAGCAGAGGATAAGTCTTTGCCACCAGTGCCGCTTCTGACAACGGATTTGAGTTCGGCAGAAATGATTAAATATGCGGCCAATGCCTTTTTGGCGACCAAGATTAGCTTTATCAACGAAGTAGCCAATATTTGCGATCGCGTTGGTGCCGATGTGGTGGAGGTGGCTAAAGGGATGGGTCTTGACTCCCGCATCGGTCACAAGTTCCTGCAAGCTGGCATTGGCTGGGGTGGGTCTTGTTTTCCCAAAGATGTGTCGGCTTTGGTTCACACCGCGGATGACTACGGCTACGATGCGCATCTGCTAAAATCAGCTATTTCGGTCAACCACCACCAACGCCAAATTGCTATTGAGAAGCTTCAGAAGGAATTGAAAATTCTCAAAGGCAAAACCATTGGTTTGTTGGGTCTGACCTTCAAACCCGATACCGATGATATGCGCGATGCTCCTTCTTTAATTCTCATCGAACAGTTAAACCGGTTGGGGGCCAAGGTTAAAGCTTACGACCCCATTGTGTCTCAAACGGGGATCGGTCAAGGATTGTCTGGGGTGATTGTGGAAACGGACCCAGAACGTTTGGCGGATGGTTGCGATGCTTTGGTTTTAGTGACCGATTGGCAGCAATTCCAGAAGTTAGATTTTGCCAAAATGGCTTCCCTGATGACCCACGCAGTTATGATTGATGGTCGCAACTACCTCAACCGAAAAACGATGCAAGAAGCTGGTTTCCGGTACGTTGGTATCGGTCGTTCTTAATCGTTTTCGCGCGATCGCTTGTTCGTAGCGCTTTGGGGGAAGGGCGAACGGCTCTTCGCCCCTAGGAAATGGTGGTTTTGTATGTATTTTGTACCAACAAATAATTATTTTCGCGCAGCCTAGATGTTTGGGTAAAGACGTCTCCATGGCCTCCCCTTTTTTATGACGATAAAAAAAATCGCCCTATGTATAAAATATATTATATACCATTTTTTCGAATTTGTCAATAGATGCCAAAAATAGAATCGTGGAGAGGATCGAATTTGGCGAAATGCTCCTATCCATGGATTTTCGATTTATGCTAGAGATAGCACTTGTTTGCCGATATAGCCAACGATCGCGCCTCCCAAAACCAGCCAAGCGGCGTTGGTACGGTAGCGAACCACCAAAAAGCCAGCGATCGCAGTAATGGCAACTGCCAGCCAATCGAAAGGATCGAATAAGGTGGTAACAGCCAGACGCACGGTTACTACGGCCATCAAGCTTACGGAACTCACGTTAATAGCATCTAAAAACGCACTCATGGTAGCCGACGATCGCATGCGAGGGATTTGCGGGTTGAGCAGCAACACCAACAAAAAAGAAGGCGTAAAAATCCCCAAAGTGGCAACCATGGCTCCCGGCCAGTCAGAAACCACATAACCAATAAAGGTAGAAGTGGACAAAACTGGACCGGGGGTAAACTGACCGATAGCGATCGCATCGAGGAGCTGTTGCTGGGTTAACCAACCGAATCCTTCCACCAATTCTCCTTCCAAAAACGCGACCAAGACATAGCCGCTGCCAAACAGAATGCATCCTACCTTAAGAAAGAATAATCCTAACTGCCATAAAGGAGCGCTGGTA
Organism: uncultured Geitlerinema sp.; assembly: GCA_964477525.1. Taxonomy (GTDB): domain Bacteria; phylum Cyanobacteriota; class Cyanobacteriia; order Cyanobacteriales; family PCC-9228; genus PCC-9228. The sequence continues at coordinate 93,798 of CAYZHY010000001.1, forward strand.
GTGGTTTCGGCGGCTGCCGACCCAGCCATAGCCAACAACGGCAACCAAAACCCATTTTTATCGCCATCTCTGGGAAACCACCAAGACAGCAACGAATTTCGCCGCAACCAAAGCATGCCTAGGAATCCTCCCAACAGCAAAGCCACAGCTTCGTTAATCGGGAAAACAAGTAACAAAATCGCTATCAAAAGCCAAAGAAAAAATAGCTCCTGGTTTTTAATCGCTTTTTTTCCCAACCGCCACAAAGCGCCAAAAATAACAGCAATCACTGCCGGTTTGATGCCATAGAGCAGGGGAGCAATTTGCGGGATTTGTCCGAAAGCTACGTAAACCCAAGCCAAAACTCCCGTAATGACAATCGCCGGTAGCAAAAAACAAATCCCCGCTACCAACAACCCCGGAAGGCCGCCGTAAATGTAGCCTATATGAATCGCCATTTCTGTCGAGTTGGGACCGGGAATTAGATTGGTGGCACCGACCAAATCTAAAAAATGCGATCGCGTTACCCATTGCCGTCGGTTCACAACCTCATCTTCCATCATGGCAATATGTGCTGCCGGTCCACCAAACCCAATAATGCCTAACTTTAAAAAAACTTGGGCAAGCTCGCCCAGTTGGTTTTGAGAAATAGAATTCATAAGTTCAACTTACCCTTTTCCATCGAGGACAAAAGTTATTTTTAAACAAGCGTAGACAATGATGGTTAAAGTTGGGTTATCCTATCTTCGCAAGTGGGAATTAAAGATGGCGAAAAAACTTTTTAAATGCCCCAAAATATGCTATTTTAAAAAGAATATACTTAAAAATTTCGTTGGAAAGATGTGCCCGTAGCGCTTGCAAGAGGGCAAGCTAAATGATTTTTCCTGCATTTTTTCTTTCGTTGTTGCCAATTTCGTCGAAATCACAAGCATTTGGTAAATAGCCGTGACTTCACAAACCGCGCCAGCTCAAAGTACCCAACCAGTAGGAGATGTGAACCGGCAAACCATCGTTATTTTAGACTTTGGTTCGCAATACTCCCAGTTAATTGCCCGTCGTATCCGCGAAACCCAGGTATATTCAGAAATTCTTTCCTACCGCACCAGTGCCGAACAGTTACGGAAGCTACAACCGAAAGGCATTATTATCTCCGGCGGTCCCAATTCGGTTTATGACTCTGGTGTTCCCCACTGCGATCCGGAAATTTGGCATTTGGGGGTACCGGTATTGGGCATTTGTTACGGCATGCATTTGATGGTGCAGCAGTTGGGGGGAGAAGTCAAACGCGCTGATTGGGCGGAATACGGCAAATCTTCGCTAACCATTGACGATCCCACCGATTTGCTGACCAATGTGGAAGATGGGTCTATTATGTGGATGAGCCATGGCGATTCTGTGGTGCGTTTGCCGGATGGGTTTGAAGTTTTGGCCCGTACGAAAAATACCCCCTGTGCCGCGATCGCCGATCACCAAAGTAAAATTTACGGAGTACAATTTCACCCAGAGGTGGTGCATTCGGAAGGTGGTATTGCCCTAATTCGCAATTTCGTTTACCACATTTGCAACTGCGAACCCAGTTGGACCACAGAAACCTTTGTGGAAGAGGCCGTCCGGGAAATTCGCGGTCAGGTAGGCGACAAGCGGGTCTTGCTTGCCCTTTCTGGCGGTGTTGACTCGTCTACATTGGCTTTTCTGCTACACAAAGCTATTGGCGACCAACTGGTTTGCATGTTCATCGACCAAGGATTCATGCGCAAGAACGAACCAGACAGGTTGGTGAAGCTATTTCGAGACCAGTTCCACATTCCGGTTAGCTACGTAGATGCTAGGGAACGCTTTCTCAAAGCCGTTGATGGTGTGGTAGATCCAGAAGAAAAACGTCGCCTCATCGGTCACGAATTTATTAAAGTTTTTGAGGAAGAATCCACGCGCTTGGGACCATTTGACTATTTGGCCCAGGGAACCCTCTATCCCGATGTCATCGAATCTGCCAATACCAACATCGACCCCAAAACCGGGGAACGAGTGGCCGTGAAAATCAAAAGCCACCACAATGTCGGCGGTTTGCCCAGCAATTTGCGGTTCAAGTTGGTAGAACCATTGCGACGTTTGTTCAAAGACGAAGTCCGGGAGGTGGCGCGTAATGTCGGTTTACCCGATGAAATTGTTAACCGCCATCCATTCCCAGGACCGGGCTTGGCGATTCGCATTATTGGGGAAATTACCGAAGAACGACTCGAAATCCTGCGAGAAGCCGATTTTATTCTGCGTCAGGAAATCAATCGCCAGCAACTGTACCATCACTTCTGGCAGGCTTTTGCTGTTTTGCTACCGCTTCGTAGTGTCGGTGTCATGGGAGACCAACGCACCTATGCCTATCCGGTTGTGTTAAGAATTATTACGAGCGAAGACGGCATGACGGCGGATTGGGCAAGGGTTCCCTACGATTTCTTGGAAACGGTTTCCAATCGCATTGTCAACGAAGTGCGTGGGGTCAATCGCGTGGCGTACGATGTAACGTCCAAACCGCCGGCTACTATTGAGTGGGAATAAATCTGCTGCCGTGTTTTTGGATAGAGGGGAAGTTTCCCCTCTTCGCTTCTACCAGCAGGAAAAACGAACAACGAACGTATGTTGATACCCAATTTGGCAGAGTTAGATATTATTAACGATGAGTTCGCGATACTGGCTTTTGGGTTTGACGCCTTTCATTTCTGCCAGTAGCTTTTTGTTTTTAAAGAACTGAACGGTTGGCGTTCCCGTTACGCCAGCGCCTTTGGCAATGTTGGGTTCTGCGTCGATGTCGATTTCTACGCAGTATATTTGACCATCGAACTCTTTAATAATTTTGTCGAGGATGGGTTTGAGGACGTGACAAGGACCGCAGGTAGGGGCAACGTAGCGGACCACAATCAAGCGATCGCTCTCGTGATACAATTTGCGAATCGCATAACTACCTCGGTGAAAAGTAGCGTGGGGATCAAACCTTTCTTCAGTATCTGCAGCCGATTTTTCTGAGTCTTGCGATTGTTTCGATTCCTCGTAGCTGGAGGTTTCCTTTTGTTCGCCGCTTTGGTGAAACTCCTGTGCCAATCCTTTTTCCATAAGCCAGCGCTCTGCTAACATAGCACCCATACAGCCAGAACCGGCAGCCGTAACTGCTTGGCGAAATAGGGAATCTTGCACGTCTCCAACTGCATAAACTCCCTCTATATTGGTTTCCACATGATTGCGGGTAATAACATATCCCTTTTCATCCAACTCTAACTGTCCTTGGAATAGTTGGGTATTGGGCGTATGACCGATGGCATAAAACAATCCCTGGGCAGCAATTTCGCTTTGTTCGCCGGTTTTGTTATTTTTAACCTTCACTCCTTCCATTTGTTTGCCTTCCGTACCGAACACATCCACAGCTTCAGTATTCCAATGAACGGTAATTTTGGGATGGTTCAACACCCGGTCTTGCAAGGTTTTGCTGGCGCGCATTTGGTCGCGACGGACCAACAAACGAACGTGGGAACCGTATTTGGTTAAATAAACCGATTCTTCTGCCGCCGTATCGCCGCCGCCAATCACCACGAGTTCTGCATTTTTGAAGATAGGACTAGCGCCATCGCAGATAGCACAGGCAGAAATTCCCTTGTTCCAGAATTTATCTTCGCTGGGAAGGTGCAAACGCTGGGCATTGGCACCAGTAGCAATCACTATGCTGTGCGCTTTGACTTCTCGTTTTTCGGAACGTATGGTAAAAGGACGCTGCTGCAAATCTACGTAGGTAACGTCTTCGGGTATTAGTTCGCTTCCCCAGTGGACCGCTTGTGCTTTCATTCTTTCCATCAGTTGGGGACCGGTGATGCCATCGGGAAAGCCGGGATAGTTTTCTACTTCGGTGGTGGTCATTAACTGACCCCCTGGCAGACCGCCGGTTTGATATCCTTCAAATACTAAGGGTTTTAAGTTAGCGCGCGCTGCGTATAAGGCAGCAGTAAACCCCGCAGGACCGGAACCGACAACGACCAGGTTTTCTACTTGGGGACTTGCCATATTCATTCAAACTCATAACGACTTCGCTTTATTGGATGGTAACCGCCTTGCTGCTAAAATGAACGTGCTATCTGTTTCTTAATTTCCCAGGAAATCGCGTTTTTGCTTTTGGGAATGGTATCTATTTTGGATGGTGCTAGGGGAATAGGTCAACAACAAAACTTATCCTCCCAAAATTGTTCTCTAAGTTCTCCAAGCGAGGGGTTAATTTTTTTATATCAAATATTCTCTACCGAAAACTTTTTGCTATACCATATCCCAAAAGACGATGGAATCTTTAAAAAATGGGGTTCCCATGGTTGCTATTCCCGTTACCAAC
>CAYZHY010000002.1:0-69872 GCA_964477525.1 uncultured Geitlerinema sp.
CACCAGCGACGATGCGGAAGAACCTTCGGAAGAACCTTCCGAAGACATGATGGCACCAGCAGAAATGGAATACGACGAAGGTTCCGTGGATGAAATTGAGACCGAAGCGTTAGTGGAAAAACTAAACAGCACCGGCGTGGAGTTTGACGAAACGGAAGTTGATAGTCTGGAATACGATATTTTAATGGAAACGCCAGACAATCCTCCCGAAACGGATAGCGACTAGCAAACCATCAGATACCATGGAAACCCTCGCCAACTTACTTTATCCCTATCCCCTCCACCAATTTTTGCAGGAAAATTGGACCCAGGAGGGCATTTTTATTCCAGCGGAACGTTCGGATAAGTTTCGGCATTTATTTTCTTGGCAAGATTTAAATTATTTGCTCAACTTTCATAACTATACCTATCCTGACTTACGTTTTTCCCAAGGCGGTCGCGTGCTGCCGCCTTGCAGTGCCAAAAATTGGGTGAAACGCTGCCAGGAAGGTGCTACCCTCATTTTAAATCACGTTCACCAGCGGGTACCGGCGTTGGCGGAGTTGGCGGCGGCGCTGCATCGGGAAATGGGACACCGGGTGCAGGTGAATACTTATTGTTCCTGGCCGTCCCAGCAGGGATTTTCCTGCCATTTCGATACCCACGAAGTTTTTATTTTACAAATCAAGGGAAATAAGGAATGGTTTGTGTTTGAGGATACGGTCAAATATCCCCAAAAGAACGCCCGCACGTTGGGGGTGGAACCGCCGGAGAGCGACCCTTATATCCATCAGGTTTTGCAACCGGGGGATTTGCTGTACATTCCCAGGGGACACTGGCACTACGCGATCGCTGGCGATCGCCCTTCTTTACATTTAACTTTGGGAATTCCCGGTCGTACGGGCATCGATTGGTTGCGTTGGTTGGTGGGAGAACTGCAACAGGACCCGGCCTGGCGGGAAAATTTACCTTTGGCAACGGCCAACGATACGGCTGAGTTGGAATATCACTTGCATGGGTTGGTGGATCGTTTGATCGATACGCTCAAACAGGAAAAACTGGTGCAAAAATACGCCAAAAGCCATGCCCATCGGGGCGATCGCTTACCCGAAATTTCTCTACCCAGCCAAGCGGGTTTTGATGTCTTTGCCGATGGCTTCGATACTCAGTTTCGCCGTAGCCAATTTCAAAACTTACGGATAGAAAAGCATCCAGAAACCAACCAATACCAAATTACTTTTGCCCACAAGCAGATTACCCTCACTGATGTCACCGATGAGTTTATAAACAACCTGTATCAGCGCCACCAATTCACCGTTTGGGAAGCCATGGAATGGTTGCCAAATTTTGACCTAGAAGCCGATGTTTTGCCTTTGCTGTGGCAATTGGTACAGGAGGGGGTTTTAATCGTCGATCCGCCGGATAGTTTGGAATAATCCAAGTTATACATTTCTGAAAAACAATAATTCTCTAGGAGTTTCTAATTGACCTGCGTAGGGGCGCTTCGCGAAGCGCCCCTACAAAAATACACCGATTATTTATTGCAAACTTTTAAGGAAATGGTATTAAACAAATAATAAAAATTTCCTTACTTTCCTTGGTAGCCTAGGCGCGAGATGCTATGGCTTTTGAGTTCATTTGAGGTTACCCATGATGTTCAAAAGCGAATTTGTTTCCTAGGGTGGCTTCGCGAAGCTACCCTTCCGGAGTCTTGGAAAAGAGTCTCCTGACAGCAACGCTTTCAAGAAAGCGCGATCGCGTTTTTTGTTGTTTTGATGCTGCTATAGGAAAACAAACGTATTGTTTTCCAACGTAAGATTGTCCGCTTCTTCCCCATCAATGGTGGCGATGAGTTCGTTTTGATGCAGTAAGAGAACCCCACCTTCGCTATTGGAAACCAACTGATAATCCTGCGGACCACCTTGCAAAGCAATCGTATCCTGGTTGGCTTCCCAACCCACAATCGCCGCAAAATCTTCAAAACCAGAACTGTTGGGGTCGCCGTTATCGTAGTATACCTGAGTTTCGCTTCCCAGAACGAAGCGATCGCTACCGTCTTTTCCTTCTAAAACATCCCGTTCTCCCAAACCAGGCTGTTCTGCTTGGGGGTCTACACCCACCAACGTATCATTTCCCAAATCGCCGCTGAGGCGATCGTTGCCGGTATCCCCTTGCAGCCAGTCATCTCCACGACCACCATAGAGACTGTCGTCGCCGGCACTTCCCCAGAGGCTATCGTTACCGAAATTGCCATTGCTGATATCGCTGTCAGCATTGCCATTGATGGAATCGTTGCCTTCTCCACCTAACAAACTATCGTTGTCTTGACCACCGTAAAGGCTATCATCGCCAGCTTCTCCCAACAGCAAATCGTTTCCCAAATTGCCGCCAAGCCAGTCGCGACCCATACCACCGGCCATGCGATCGTTGCCTCCCATCCCAATGATGGGATTGTTGCCACCATCTCCCACCAAGCGATCGTCGCTTTCCGTACCAAATTGAGGATCGGTCAGCGAAACTGGTTCTGTTGGTTCTTCTTGTTCTGGTGGTTCTTCTTGTTCGGGTTCTTCTTGTTCCGGTGGTTCTTCTTGTTCGGGTTCTTCCTCAACTGGCGATCCGCCGCTGCCACCATTAGAAAAATCAGGAAGTGAATCGGACTCGTTTTCGTTGACCACCCGAACGGAAGCCTGTGCTTCATCGGGAATGGATTGGGTAAGACCCACATTGTCCCGCGCTACACTGTAGAAACGATAGGTATTGCCAGGCGAACCGGAAAACGTTGCCGAAGTAGCTTCTGTTTGAGTTTTCCATTGCACAAAAGGTTGGCCGTTAGTAGAAACGTAAACATCGTAGGAACGAATACCGCTACCATCATCGTTTCCCGACCAAGAAACCTGAAAGTCGCTATTGCTGGTGGTTTGTGGCAAAGACGTTACGCTGCTGGTTGGAGGTTGTGCGTCGATCGCATTGGAAACCTCACTGGTTTCGATGCTTCGATCCATCCCATCAAATGAAATCTCAGCACTCGTCTCCACCGTTGCCTCTTCGCCAACATCCGACCCACTGCGAACCGTATAGCTGACAAAAGCCTCCCCAACTGTACCCTCTTCATTGGGTGGCAAAAATCCAGCCGTGGCTTCTTCCGGTGGATTTCCCGTATCCGGGTCGATGGTTTGCAAATTCCAAGTAACTTCTCCCGTATCGCGGTTTAACTCCGCCTCAAAATCCAGCAAATTGTTGCTATCGGGAATAGCGACGCGGGTACTGTAGGTTTGACGGTTGTCGGGAACATCGACGTAAACTTCACCAAAGCCAAAATCTCCCAACGAAAAGCTGTTCCAGTTCAAATCCTCGTCAAGTTGTTGGGTCACCACCACCGATATGGCATTGGCGCTGGCACTGGCATCGTTTTCAAAATTAATGCGATAAGGTAAATTTTGTCCGGTACCAATCCAGTTTTCCTCCCCAAATCCGGAAGGCGCAATGATATCGTTGGGTTCCACCAAAGCAAACAAAACTTCGGTGGAAGCGTTGCTAATTTGGGCGGTAGCTGTTTCGCTAACGCTAGATACCGATGGCAAACCGTCACGATTGGGGTTGAGTTGTAGCGAACTCAAACGCGAGTTGCTATAAAAAGCATTTAAGCGCGTTCCAGATTCGCTTTCCGAAAACTTAAAAGCACCATCTTCGCGAAATTCGGTAACCGTTCCGTTCGATTCTTGCAAGCGATACCCGCCATCGCTGGTTTCGGTAAGGCTGACCCCTTCCATAGAACTTTCGTAGCTGCCATCGCCTTGCTGTTGAAAGGTCAGGTCGATATCCGCCGAATTTTCGATGGTGACGTTGTCATTTTCCTCTATCGAGGCCGAAATTTCTCCAGGAAAGATCCATTCCTTGCTCAAAGAATCCAAAGGATAAGGAGAATCAAAAGCATCGCTGGCACTGGTTTGCTGCAATTCCAACGCCAGCAATTCTCCAATATCAGTGGTGTAATATCCCAATTGACTTAGCTGGGTGGCATTGGTTGCCAAAGCCGACTGCAACTGACCGGCTGTATCCCCAATACTGTCAGTAAAATCTTGCCAAATTTCCTCCCATGCCTCATCTTCAATACCATCCGGTTGCAACTCGGAAGATAAATTGCCATCATTCCACGGAATGCTTTCGCTGCTATCCACCGTATTGATGGCAAAATCAATATTTTCTACTTCCTCGGTGGGTTGGAAGAATACTTGAAAGCTTTGTTCGGCACCGGCAGGTAGGATGCCAGCCATCCCAGTCTGGTTGATGCCAAGCAACTGTATGCTATCGGAAGAAAAATTATTGGTATTTTCGATACTGAGTTTGCCCCCTTCTGCCTCTAAAGATAGCAGTGGTGCTACCACGTCAGTATTCCCATCATTTTTGTAGGTAACCGTAACTTGACTGGTCCACTGGCTGCGAACGCGACTGGGAGTATTTAGAGATACTTCTAACTGACCGGCAGGGTCGGAAGTGACCGTTAGACGATCTTCTGCAACGGTATTGCTACCATTATTGGTGACTTTTATATCATAGGTACCGGTTTCTACCCCTTGCAGGTCAAAGGTCGCTGCTAGGGTGGCGCTATTTAACCAGGTGACTTCGCTGGCATCGAGTTGGTTAATCGTACTATCTTCAGCATTGGCACCATCTTCACCATCTTCGGTATCGATGAGGGAAACGCTGGTATCGCGACTAAACTGAGAACCGCTAAGCTGTAGGGTCGCTTCGCCGGCATTGCTGACGCTACTGGGAGAAACCTGGTTGAGGCTAAATTCAGAAACGCCGCTAATTTCTAAGTTGTAATCTGTGTTGCCTTCAAATTGATAGACGCGCAGGAAATAGGTTCCCGATTCTACGTTGTTGAGTTCGATGCGATCGCTTTGGTCTTTGGGGTTAATCGATTTGGCAATTTGTTCGGTCGAACCGTTATCCTTACGTTTGAGCAGTTCTATGTCGGCATCGGCAGAGAGTTGGTCGATGCTGGCAGCAAAATCGCTATTTTGTAAGACTTCAAAACGATAGTAATCGTCGGTATCGAAGTCACCAACGAAGTCTTGGAAGGTTCTGCTACTGGAGATAATATTTAGAGATCTGGCATCCTCTGGGGTATTCCCAGCATTATCGTCAATGGGTTCGCCTTCCAGGTTTAGTTGGTAATTCATGTTGCTACCGGCGTAGCTGACCCTAGCAAAGTAAGTACCGGAAGCAAGGGCACTGCGAATGCTGTTACTGTCGCTGCTGGCTGTAGTAATTTGATTGCCGTTGCGGTCTAGTAAGGTGAGGTTGATATCGGCATCGGTGGTTTCTGGTTCTAGTTGCAGATCCACCCAATCGTTTCCCGATACCTGAAATTGATAGTAATCGTCGGTATCTTCTGCACCAATATAGTCGTTGAGGGTTCTGGATTGACCGTTGAGAATACCTAAGGAGTTGGCTTCGTCTCGGCTATTACCAGCATTATCTTCTGGTGTGGACGCGCTATCGTTACTATCACTATCGTTGCTGTCGCTATCGTTGCTATCGCTATCGTTACTATCGCTATCGTTGCTAGCAGAATCTGTAGAGGAGGCATCTGTAGAAGTATCGCTGGTATTGCTATCTTGTTCGCTGTTGTTGGTTGAACTCGCTTCGGCTTCCAAGGTGTAGTCGGTAGCGTTGGAGGTTTCGCTAGCAACTGCTATCCCATAGGTTCCGGCATCGAGAGATTCGGTAATTTGGCGATTGTCTGCAGTAGTATCGCTTTCGGTTCCATCGCTGCTGTCGCTAGTGTCAGTAACGCCATCTTCAAATAGGGTTTCTCCATCATCGAAGCGATTATTATTGTTACTATCTTCTACAATACGAAGCTCTGCTGAGGCCGTGAGATTGCTTAGAGTTACATCCACCTCAGCCGGTTCGTCTAAAGTAAATCGATAGAAATCTTCTGTATCGTCGCTATCGAGAGTATCGGTAAAGGTTTGCAAATCGCCTAGAGTTCCGATCGCGATCGCGCTGTCGAATGTGTGGTCAGACATGGTAAAACGCTAGATAAATCATCTACTTTAATGGGAATTCGCAAGCTTTACGAACAACCGCCACTATCGACCTCGACCAGCCAAAAAGTTACCAAAATCGTAATTTGGCGGTTTAGGTAGCATTTTTGACGGGAACAGGGAAAAGCCATTTCCACTGTCCGGCTGTAACCGTACTAGTACGGGCAATTGTTTGAGTATGCTGTGCTAGGATTCGCTCGTTGAACAGCAATCTATCTTTCCATTTCGCAAATTTCCCTCGCTACGACTAGAAAATTGATGAAAATACATATCGAAAGCAGCATTTTCCTTCAATTTGGCTGCTAAAAACAGCTGAAAACCCACCAGCCTGAAGAAATGGAAAAAACAAGCCTTAACTAACTTTCCAAGTTGTATCCGTATTTCTAGGGATAGCATACCCAGATGGATCAACCAATCGATCTCCTTTTTGAAATTCTATAGCTTTTGTTTTCCTTCTCTTTATACCGGAAAACAGCAACAGATTCGGGAAAATTTCGCTCTCAGTTTGTCCTACAATAAAGAAAGTTGGATATATCCATGACGAAACCAGGCTGCACGCGCAGTTGGATTTCGTATGGAGTTTGATTGGAAATCTGTCGCTAAAAAGGGGGAACCACTAGAATTATGCTAGCGGATACGCCAGCTATGAGCGAACAAATCGATACTTTTCAAAGGCTACAGCAGTGGCTGCGCGATCGCTGGCAAAAATTTGAACCCTTCGGCACAACGCAGGGAAAGCGTACGGAAAATTGCAATCACGATATTCTGGTTGTCCCTTCTATTAGCCTAGACCGTCAAGAACTGCTAAAAATTCAAGGGGTTTACCATTACGAGGAACGGTTGCTGTTTTCGTTGATGCGGTTGCGCAACCCACAAACGCGCTTGATTTACGTTACCTCCCTTCCCATTCCTCCCATTGTGATTGACTATTACCTACAACTGCTACCGGGGATTCCTTTTTCCCACGCTAGGGAACGTCTGCTTTTGTTTTCCACCTACGACGCTTCTTTCAAATCCCTAACCGAAAAAATTCTCGAACGTCCCCGCCTCATGCAGCGCATTCAAAATTCTCTGCGCCAAGACCGGTCCTACATGATCTGTTTTAATGCGACCCATATGGAACGTTCCCTATCGGTCCAGTTGGGGGTTCCTTTGCTGGCGACTGACCCGAGTTTGCTGTATTGGGGAACCAAAAGCGGCAGTCGAGAAATTTTCCAACAAACCCATGTTCCCTATCCCGATGGAAGTTTTTTACTGAAAAATTCGGAAGAACTGGCATTTGCCGCTAGCGAACTCCTGCAACGGCAACCCCACCTCAATCGGCTGGTGGTAAAACTCAACGAAGGCTTTTCTGGAGAAGGCAACGCCATTTTAAATGTTAATTCCATCCGCCAGCTACCGCCTTCCCAGTGGATTGCTGCTTTGCAAGCGCAATTTCCCTATATGAAGTTTCAAGCCAACGGCGAAACTTGGGAAACCTACAAACAGCGTATCCACGATTTGGGAGCGATTGTAGAAGCTTACATAGAAGGGAACGAAAAGCGATCGCCAAGCGTTCAAGGACAAATTCACCCCTCTGGCTATGTGGAAATTCTCTCCACCCACGACCAAATCCTTGGCGGTCCGGACGGTCAAATTTATTTGGGTTGCAAGTTTCCTGCCGATGCTGGCTATCGCTTGCAGTTACAAGAATACGGTTTGCAAGTGGGAAAAAATTTAGCTACCAAAGGAGCTTTGGACCGATTTGGAATCGATTTTGTTGCGGTTTCCACCGAAACTGGTTGGGATTTACAAGCCGTAGAAATCAACTTGCGCAAGGGGGGAACCACCCATCCTTTTATGACGATGAAATTCCTTACCAACGGTCAGTACTACTATCCCAAGGGTCTGTTTTACAGCCAACATGGCAAGGAAAAATACTATATTGCTTCTGATAATTTACAAAAAGACCACTACCAAGGTCTACTCCCCAGCGATTTAATGGATATCATTGCCACTCACCAACTCCATTTTGACAGCGCCACCGAGACGGGGACAGTCTTTCACCTAATTGGTTCTCTCAGCGAGTTTGGCAAAATTGGTTTGACCAGTATCGGCAACTCGGCAGAACAGGCAGAGGATATTTACGATAAAGCCATTCAGGTTCTCGAAGAGGAAACCACCGCTCATTCGCCAACCAACCAACCTGAAAAATAAAACGAGATTGATTCTTAGTGATGGGAATGGGAATTTTGCGCGATCGCAGCGGAAACCGGGTCTTGCTGGGAGTTTAAATCGGGTCGCAATCCCTGAGCTTGACGTAAATAGGGATGGTGAATTTCGGGATTGGCCTCTGGCAGGCGTACGTGGATGAGCAAGCGGATGCAGCGTGGCAACCCGCCTTTGACATACATTTGCTGTACGTCTAAAAGTGGAACTCGGTCCCAATGGGGACGTTCTCGCGCGATCGCAGCTGGATAAACAGCATCTAAATCTGGCGTTACCGAAAACAAAGCGCTAATAATATTTTCTGGATGTAGTTGATTTTGCGTCTGCAGCTCATCCAGCAGTTCCATCACTGCTTCCCGTATGGCTTCCACTGTATTTTCCGAGACTGTTGTTGCGCCACGAATTGCTTGAACTGTCCACTCCACGCCAAAAATCTCCGTCGATCTACAGCCAAAACGCACAGCCTTCCACGCTGTTATGGTTTCGCGATCGCTCTAGGGACGATACAACCATAGAGGCAATCCTTCGGTTTCCATTTCAAATTCTAACCATTCCATAGCAGTATGGAGGCTGGCAGGTAAAACCACTTGCTGTCGGTTTCCCGTCAAGCGATTCACCAGATTTTTCTTGTCCTTAACAGAATAGAAAGGAGCTTTTTCTGGGTCCAATCCTACCATTTCTGCTGCCCAACAGCGAGCATCTTCTTCGGTTCCCAGTCGATCGACCACGCCAAATTGTAACGCTTGCTGGCCGGTAAATACCCGTCCGTCAGCAAAGGTACGCACTGCATCCACAGCCAGATTGCGCGCTTGCGATACGACATCAACGAACTGTTGGTAGCTAGTGTCGATCATTTCCTGCAAAATATTTTGTTCTGACTCGGTTAGTTCTCGGTCGAACGCCAAAATATCTTTATAAGGTCCTGATTTGACGACTTTAAAAGAAACGCCAATTTTATCGAGCAGGCGTTCTAAGTTGTTACCGCGCAAAATTACGCCAATGCTACCGGTAATGGTGCCGGGGTTGGAAATAATATGTTCCGCTCCCATTCCTACATAAACCCCGCCGGAAGCGGCAATATTGCCAAAGCTAGCGATAACTTTACATTTCGATTGCAAGCGCTTCATCGCTTGGTAAATTTCTTGGGAGTCGGCTACCGTACCGCCGGGACTATCAATGCGTACGACCAAGGCTGGAAAGCGACGTTCTTCTACTTCCTTGAACGCTTCCAGAAGGCGCTTGCGGGTGCTAGCTGCGATTACACCGCTAATGTCAATGCGAGCAATTTGTTTTTTAAATCGGGGTCTAAAGGGCCAGATCATATTTTGGATTCGTTTTTCGTGCGGATCGCGATCGAGAACAACAATAGTTCGCCAGGGAAAATTTGGTTTCCCATAGCATATTTGGGAACTGTACGGATGGATTCTTTACATAATGATACAATTAAGAGCAATTGTTGGGCTCGACCAACACCATTGAAATGGTGATAGTGGATATTATAGCCCATTGCTCCTCGTTGCAGGAGCCATCAAACTGTTTCCCGACTCGTTAAAATTGCGCGTACTATGCTATCAAAACTTTTACCGTCGAAAGCCATTGATTTTCCGTTATTTGCCATTGCTCCCTTTTTCTTTTGGGGAACTGCCATGGTGGCTATGAAAGGGGTCATGCCTCACACCGAACCTTTTTTCATGGCTGGATGGCGGATTTTACCAGCAGGCGTTTTGGTGTTGCTAGCAGCTGTGCTGGCCAAACGCGCACAGCCTGTAGGATGGAAAGCATGGATGTGGATTCTTCTATTTGCTGTTGTGGACGGTGCCTGTTTCCAAGGGTTTTTAGCGATGGGATTGCAAAAAACTGGGGCCGGTTTGGGTTCTGTAACCATCGACTCCCAACCGCTAATTGTAGCCATTTTGTGCCGTTTTTTATTTGGAGAAACCATTGGTTGGTGGGGATGGTTGGGACTAACCATTGGCATATTTGGTATTAGTTTGATTGGGTTGCCCACTCCTTGGATTGAAAATATTTGGCAAGGAAATTTTCACAATATTGCCTGGGAAACGTTTACCGAACACGGACAATGGTTGATGTTGCTGGCGGCTTTATCCATGGCTTTGGGAACGGTTTTGATTCGCGGTGTCTGCCGTCACGTCGATCCAGTGGTCGCTACTGGTTGGCACATGGTTTTTGGCGGAATCCCCTTATTTTGGCTATCTTGGCAAACCGAATCCCAACCTTGGCTGGATTTGACCTTCGGAGATTGGATGGCTTTGGGATATGCTACGGTGTTTGGTAGCGCTATAGCCTACGGTTTGTTCTTTTTTTATGCCTCTCGGCGAAACTTAACCAGCCTCAGTGCCCTAACTTTTTTAACCCCAGTATTTGCTCTGTTATTTGCTAGGCTGTTTCTAGCGGAAACCCTAACCCTTTGGCAACAAATCGGGGTAGGTAGTACTTTGGTCAGCATTTACCTGATTAACCAACGCCACGCGATCGCCCGCTATATAGATGCTTTCGGTATCTGGCAGATCTGGAAATCCTGGCGCTGGAACCATACCCACCCCACAGGCCATTCTGTAGAACCGGACTCTGCAGACAAGGAGGCAACCGCTACCTCTAAAACCACCAAGGTAGCTACAAGCAGTTGGCGCGATCGCTAAGCGACGAAACATTTCTTTTTCTATCCTTAAAATTAAGTTTGTGCATCTTCAAAATAATTTTGTTGTTCTCGATGGGGCCGATAGGCTATCCTTGGTAGCGTATTTGGACTGCAGGGGCGGGCAATTGTTCCATTTCTCTTATACAAACTACCATGTCGAATTACCCGCCTGTATTCTCTATGAGGCGTTACTTGTCTCCCATTCTTGTCCTAATATCTCTTGCTAGCTGCGAATGGTTGGCGTTTACTTTCAGGGCCAGCACAGGAGTATGGTCCCTACCAGCCAGCTTAGCGCCGGCTGCGACCCAATTGCTGGTTTCCCCAGCGAACGCTCAAGAATCTTCTTCCAGAAAAATTCGGAATTTAGAAATTGAATCTCTTCCGACTTTACGTGTAGGTGACGAGGCTTCGGAAGTTGCCAAACTACAAACCAATTTACAGAAACTTGGTTACTACCAAGGAGAAATTACCAACACTTTCAACCAAGCTACGCAAGAAGCACTGATTCAATTTCAAGAAGATTCTGACATCACAGCAGATGGGATTGCTGGTCCCAATACCTGGAAAACTTTGTTGGTGACCGCAGCAGCTAGTTCCGATACAGCTAGCGAATCGGATACCACCGCCAACCAAGACCAGACAGAAAATACAGAAGATAGCCAACAAGAGCAACAAGCGGAATCTCAGCAAGAGTCAGACACACAATCCGATGAAAAGGCTCAATCCCAGTCCAATGGGAACTGGAATGAGAAACTGTCTAGAATTGCTTTACTGGTTGTAGGTGGGATTTTTGGAATTGGGGCTTTTGCTGGCTTGTTTTTTATTTTATTGAAGCTATCGGGTGGCGAGAACGAGGAATTTGAAACATCACCACCAGGGTCTGGCAAGTCCGGTTCCAATCAATTTTCCTCGACCGCTTCTGCAAGTACGACCAATCCTTTCGCCACCACGGAAACAGAAACGTCAAAGGGATCGCCTTCAGAAGCGCACCCCCCAACATCTTCTCCGACACCGGCAGCAACCACCGAAGCATCGCAAACCGAACAACAAAAAACCAGCGTTTCTTCGTCAGAAACCAATTCAGAAACCAGTGTGGCTTCTCCATCTCCATCGCTAGAATCTGCAACAGCAAACACACAAACCAATGGTAAATCAAATGCAGAATTTCAGATTCCGCCAGATGAGGCAGAAAATCTGGAACAATGGTCCTCCCAAGAATCTTCCCAATCAGCGACGAGTATTTCTAAAAACCAACCATCCCAGCTAGCCAAAATCAATATAGTTGAAGAACTTATTAAAGAATTGCAAGCCCCGGACCCAGTCAAACGACGCAAAGCAATTTGGGAACTCGGACAGCAGGGAGATTCCCGTGCTGTTTATCCTTTATTAAATTTAATGCTGGAATCAGATTCCAAACAGCAGGGACTCATTTTGGCAGCCATGTCGGAAATTGGAACCCGCGTAACCCATCCTTTAAATCAGGCTTTGGTCATGGCCTTACAAGCAGATAAGCCAGAAGTACGAAAAAATGCTATTCGAGACCTGATGCGGGTTTACGATTCTTTTGGGGAAGTTAGCCACTTACTGAGCCACGCTCACCACGATCCGGACCCTCAAGTGCAGGAAACGGCCCAATGGGCCATTTCTAAGTTACACCGCCTGCGAGCGATCGCACAAGGAGACATTCCCAGCTTTTCCCGGCGTTTCCCCAGCGAGGAGATTTCTTTACCTTCTCCCGTACAGCAAGTGGTGAATGTCATGCTATTTCGCGGAGAAGTCACCCTAGAAGAGGCAGCAGAGTGTACGGGATACGAACGGGATACGGTGGAAAAAATGTTGGAACCTTTGGTCAAACAAAAAATTATTGCTCGATACGAAGGCGAAGAGGGAATATATTACCGTTTGTGTGCCCAAAATCCAGATACAAAATAAGCACAATAGGGTAGGATAAAAGCTGTTGGCACCAACCCACGATCGAGTTGGTTGGTCTTTACAAGATTTTCGGTGGTGGAGTGCTTCGCATGCAGGAATTTCCCAGTGGCTGGAGACGAGTTCCACGAATGGTATCGTTAACGAGCGCTATTGTCGCCATTGTAGCCAACGTTACCATGGGGGTACGCGCTCAAACCAACGTTCCCGCAGAATCTAGCTATCGACCCGCAGCGAATATGGCCAATCAAGGCAGTTGGCAATGGGCCTCATTTCCCGTAGAAAATTTTAGCGGCTACAGTTCTGGTTTTGGCTATCGCCAATCTCCTATAGGAGGTACGTCACAAGAATTTCACCGGGGTTTGGATATTACCGCACCAGAAGGCAGCTACATTCGCAACTGGTGGCGAGGAGAAGTGGTGGAAATTATCAACGATGGTCGCTGTGGAGTGGGATTGGCTATCCAATCCGGAGATTGGGAGCATATTTACTGCCACATGAAAGGTCGTGTAGAAGAAAATCGAGGAAGGGTTTATTTGGTCGATCGCAGTGGTGGGGTCAAAATTCAACAAGGTCAGGTGATAGCAGCGGGAACCCGCATCGGTCGCGTTGGTATGAGCGGACGCACGAACAGTCCCCATTTGCACTGGGGATTAAAATATGGAGGGCAATGGGTAGACCCGGCTGTTATTTTACGCGCTATGTACGCCAGCCAGCGCCAGCAACGACTTTTGCCCTCCTCTTGGTAAGTTTTGGTTCGTTTAGGCTTTACTATTAACTTTTTGTTGTTCCGGCAATTTGGTATATTCAGAAACAATTTTGCGGAACTCGTCGCCATCCATGGTTTCTTTCTCGATTAGGATATCCACCAGATGGTCTAACAGGGAACGGTACTGCCGCATAATTTTACAGGCTTTTTCGTAACTATGAACTGCGATCGCCCGGACTTGCTGGTCTACTTTCGTAGCAGTTTCCAGGGAATATTCGGAACGAGACATCAAATCGCGACCCAAAAACACTTGATTGTCGTCGCTTTCTAAGGCCACCGGTCCCAAATCGGACATGCCATAGCGGGTCACCATTTCTCGGGCCAGTTTGCTAACGACTTGCAAGTCATTGCCGGCACCGTTGGTTACTTCCGCATCGCCAAAAACCACCTGTTCGGCAGCACGACCGCCAAGGGTAATGGTAATGCGATCGCGCAGCCACGCGCGGCTATACAATCCGCTATCGATCGTTTCTTCGTTAAAGATTTGCTGGGAGAAACCGCCGACACCACCAGAACGGGGAATGATGCTCACTTTGTTGAGGGGATCGGAATGTTCCAACAAGGTCATGAGCAAGGCGTGACCCACTTCGTGGTAAGCAATCAGGCGTTTTTTCTTGCTATCCAGTAAGGGGGCACCGCTCAATCCCACAATAATGCGATCGATGGCATCTTCTACTTCCGCCATGGTAATGGCATCTTTGCGCCGTCTTGCACCCAAAATGGCAGCTTCGTTCGTTAGGTTGGCTAAGTCAGCACCAGAGAAGCCAGGCGTGCGGCGGGCAATCGTTTCTAAAGATACTTCCGGTGCCAATTTTTTATTGCGGGCGTGAACCTGTAAAATCTCCAAGCGACCCTGGTAGGTGGGGAGTTCCACGCCAATTTGCCGGTCAAATCGACCCGGTCTCAAAAGGGCCATATCCAGAACGTCAGGACGGTTGGTGGCAGCAATCACAATCACGCCAGCATTGGGTTCAAAACCATCCATTTCCGTCAGCAATTGGTTGAGGGTTTGTTCCCGTTCGTCGTTGCCACCGCCAATACCAGCACCCCGCTGCCTGCCAACAGCGTCGACTTCATCCACAAAGACCAAACAAGGGGCGCTTTCTTTCGCTTTTTTGAACAAATCTCGTACCCGAGAAGCACCAACGCCCACAAACATTTCCACAAATTCCGACCCAGAAATGCTAAAGAAAGGTACGTTGGCTTCCCCGGCGATCGCTTTGGCAAGTAAAGTTTTGCCGGTTCCCGGGGCACCGATCAGCAACACGCCTTTGGGAATTTTGGCACCCACCGCCGTGAAGCGTTCCGGCTGTTTGAGAAAAGTTACTACCTCTTGCAGTTCGGTTTTGGCTTCCTCAATCCCAGCGACATCTTCAAAACTAACCCCAGTTTTGGCTTCCATGTGAAATTTTGCCCGGGATTTGCCAAAGTTAAAAGCTTGACTGCCAGCTTGGCTGGAACGGCGAACAATCAGGATCAGCCCTCCCACGAGCAAAACCACCAGCAGCAATCGAGATATAATAGCAACCGTTGTACCGCGATCGGGAGAAGGGTCCACGTTCACCGACACCTCATGTTGGCGAATCGCCTCCATGAGTTCGGTATTCTGTTTAAACAGCTGGACTTCGTATTTGCGATCGGGATTGCCTTCAAGTACGACTTTGGCAACTTGACGGGAAGGATCCAGCTCTATTTGGGCGACTTTTTCGTTGCGAATTTTTTCCACCAACTCGCTGTAGGTCAACGATTCGCTGCTGCTTTCCGACTGGGCAAGTGCTGGCGTAGCTAAGAAAATTCCCGGTGCCAGCACCAGACTAGCCAGAAGTTGCCGCCAGTGACGACCGGGTTGGAACTTGGCGCTTTTTTTGGTAATTTTGGTTGTTTTAGAGGTCTGCTTCGATCTCTGTTTCAGCCTAGCTTGGAAACTATTCATGAGTTCTAGATTGATTCTGCCTGCGATGGTACCCAATCTCCCCCAAGGGTGTTGACTTTGAGGCATCCACCTCCTGTTTTCAGTGTAACCTGTTCGCTAGTAGTTCGCGAATGCCCTTTGCGGGTTGGTCTTGTGGAGGAACGCAAGTTGCTTCCAGCTGGGCCATCAAATAGGAGTTGTGAAGTAGCATGAAAGGCAACTTCACGACTCCCACAGTCGGGGCGAATGGCGGTTCGGACAACAGCCTTTCGCCCTAGCCACAGACAAAACCAAAAACTGAGCTGGTTACAATTTACTACCACATTCCGGACAGAATTTATGTTGGGGTTCGTTTTCGTGACTGCAATTGGGACAAACCACCGGCGAGGGTTCTTTGTCTTCTTGGGGGATTTCGGGCAAGCCTAACATTTGGGCGTTGCTCTTGCCAGGAGCCACCATAGGATAGCAGTTTTCATTTTTGGTTACCCGCACGTCTAGGATGTAGGGACCGTCATGAGCGAGCATTTGAGCGATCGCATCGGCTAGTTCTTCCCGCCGATAAACGGTTTTTCCTGGAAATCCGTGTGCCTGGCAAAGCAGTTGGATATCGGGCATCCCCACTTCCATATTGGAAGCCATGTATTTCTCTTGATAGAACGTTTGCTGCCACTGACGCACCATGCCCTGCCAGCCATTATTGATAATGACAGTTTTTACCCCAATATGAAATTGAGACAGGGTGCCCAGCTCTTGCATATTCATCAAAAAGCTAGCATCGCCACTGATACAGATAACTGGTTCTTGCGTTTGTTCAACAGCCACTTGCGCTCCCATAGCGGCTGGCACGCCATAACCCATGGTGCCCAAACCAGAACTAGAAATCCACTTTCTGGGACCATTTTTCAAGAACTGAGCTGCCCACATTTGATGTTGCCCCACATCAGTGGTGTAGTAGGCATTGGGGGCTTGCCGACCCAACTCCACGATCGTTTCTTGGGGAGAAAGGGTGTCTTTTGGATGGGGCACTTGCAAAGGATACTGCCGTTTCCAACGGTTGATGCGTTGCAGCCAAGGTTGGGTACGCTGTGCCTGACGTGCCACATCTTCGTTGCTTTCAAAGAAGCCATTGCGGCATCGATCCACCATATCGGACAAAACGTGGCGCACATCGCCTACAATCGGTACATCGGGAGCGCGGTTTTTGCCCACTTCTGCCGGATCGATATCAATATGAATAACCTTAGCATGGCAGGCGAAACGGTCCAATTTTCCGGTCACGCGATCGTCAAAACGCGCCCCAACAGCAATTAACAAATCGCAATTGCTCACCGCAAAGTTGGCATAAGCCGTACCATGCATGCCCAACATGCCCAACGACAAGGGATGGTGTTCGTCAAAAGCACCTTTGCCCATCAACGTCGTAGTTACAGGAATATTGAAATATTCCGCCAGTTGTTTTAATTCCCGATGGGCATTGGCTGTAATCGCACCGCCACCCACGTAGAACAAGGGCTGTTCCGCATCTGCCATCAGTTGCAGTGCTTGTAAAATCTGTCTGGGATTGCCTTTGACGGTTGGACGAAATCCGGGCAAGTTCACCGTTCCCGGCTCTACCGGTACGTAATCAAATTCTTCCAAGCCTACATCTTTGGGGAAGTCAATCAAAACTGGTCCCGGGCGACCTGTCGTAGCGATATGAAAGGCTTCTGCCACGATGCGGGGAATATCTTTCGGGTCGCGGATGACATAGGAATGCTTGACCAAAGGCAGGGTAATGCCGAAAATATCGGTTTCTTGGAACGCATCGGTGCCGATCGCTGCCCGGGGAACCTGACCGGTAATGGCTACCATGGGAATGGAGTCCATGTGCGCTGTGGCGATGCCGGTCACCAAATTGGTGGCCCCAGGACCGGAAGTACCAAAGCAAACACCCGGTTTGCCAGTGGCACGCGCGTAGCCATCCGCTGCGTGGGCAGCTCCTTGTTCGTGGCGCACCAAAACGTGGCGCAGGGATCCGTCGGCTTCAAATTCGTGCAGGGCATCGTAAACTGGCAAAATGGCACCACCAGGATAGCCAAAAATGGTAGTCACGCCGTGACGACGCAAGCTATCGAGCAAAGCATAGCCGCCGGTTTTGCGGACGGCTTGAACGGCTGGTAGGTCGGTAATCGGGGTTTTGAGTTTTGGTTTGCTTTCTGAAAGCACGATTGTCCTCCTCTGTTTCAATAACAACGCCTACATTTTCATAATGACTCGATCGCAAACGCCCGTGTATTACATATAGAAAATTTTCAGAATTACTGGAACGCTTGCCTTTGTTAATCTAGTAAGACTTAGTTCAGCTACTTTAGCAAAAGGCTTAACCAGCACCAAGGCAAACTATCTGGTGGCAGTTGTTTCCCTAGGTATGCCAATTGTACCTTTAGAAATGTCTGGTAAGGGGTTCTTAAAATTTGGTGCTGTTTGTGGTGGTGGCCATTTTCCTACATGAAAGAAACATAGAAAATCTTAGCTCGTTTTTCCAGTAAAATGTGAAGGCAAATTCCATGGCCGATGCAACGGTTCGGTCGAACCATGGGAATCTGAAAAAAGGTATACCAAACTTACCACAAACCACAGTTTTTTTTTTATGCCTTAGCTGGTGCTGGCGTTGGGTTGGGCCTGCTGTTGCAGCACCGAAACCACAAACTGAGATGCAGTGGTTCTATGGCTGCCTCTATAGGGTGCTACAGACCATCCTCGTGTTTGAGCGGGAAACTGCCACAAATCCAGATGGGGAACGGGTGGATCGGCGTAGAAACTTCCCATCCCTCTGCCCAGTAGGTTAGAACTGATGTGGGTAAAGTAATCGTGGCTGCAACGGTAAATGGGAAAGTTGCCGTATAGGGGCACTCCCCATCCGTCGAAGGCTATAAAGGCTTTGACGGTTCCACCACTAGCTTGCCAGTGGTTGGCTACCGCGATCGCACCGACGACCCCAGCACTAAATCCAATAAACCATAATGGGACACCAACCGCTCCCGTACCTACCGATTTTTGTAAAAATTGCCAAATGTGAATAGGTGAGTAGGGAGGATACTGGGAAACGGGAACGACCAAGGGGTGGTTGATGGAAAGACCGACCCTGGCGGTTTGCCATTGTAATTCCCGCAAAAAACTATCTGTCAGGCGGGGTTCGTGAATCCCACCACAAATAACCAATTGCCAGGGTAGGAGAGCTTGGGTCATCCGATCTGCTAAAAAATCTGCTAAAAAATTTTTAAACCCGACATCCCCCTAGAGGGGATGTTAAACTATGAAGAAATCTATAGTTTCTTAGAAAAGTGGGTTCAAGCTCGAGCAAGCCGGTATTGACCGTATCGGGTCGTATATCCATTTTGCACGTCATCTGTATTTCGGAGATTTAGGAGAAAAACTGTGGTTGCCACTGAAGAAACGATTCAAAATCAATCCCAGCAAGGGTCGGAAAACAACCGAATTGCCGTCTTGTTGATGGGATATGGGGAAGTCGAAAGTTACGACGAATTTGCCAATTATAACGAACAGGCATTAAATCTGCTGACGGCTAAATTTGCTCCGGTTCCCACGTGGGTGTATCCTCCCTTGGCGAAATTGTTGGCTTTGTTTGACTTCCACGAATGGAACCACCAACACGATAACTTCATTTCCCCCCACAATGCGATTTTTGAGAAACAACGGGCGGGCATCGAACAACAGTTGCAGCAACGCTGGGGCTCGCGCGTCCAAGTATTTAAAGCATACAACTTTTGCAAACCCTTTTTACCCCACCAGGTTCTCGAACAAATTCGTTCGGAAGGTTTTGACAAACTGTTGATTTATCCGCTTTTGGTGGTTGACTCGATTTTCACCAGCGGCATTGCGGTAGAACAGGTCAACAAAGCTTTGGAAACCCAGCAAGATGGCAGCGAACACTGGGTGAAAAACCTACGCTACATTCCTTCCTTTTACAACCAACCCGATTATTTAGACTTAATGGCGCGGATGGTGGAAGAAAAGGTCGCCAGCGAACTATCGGATAAATACCTGCGATCGCAAATTGGCATCATCCTTATGAACCACGGCTGCCCCATGAAAGCCAAAGGGTTCACCTCTGGGGTTACCGAAAGCGAAGCCCTCTACGAACAAGTACGGGAACGCCTAATTAACCGCTATCCGCTGATTTCTGTAGGCTGGCTCAATCACGATACCCCCCTCATTGAATGGACGCAACCCGATGTGAAAACCGCCGGAGATAATTTAATTCAGTTAGGAGCCAGGGCTTTGGTGTTCATGCCCATTGGTTTTGCCACCGAAAACCACGAAACCATCTTAGATGTGGACCACATTATCCACGAACTCCAAGACAAACACTCAGACATTACCTACGTGCAAATGTCTTGCGTCAACGATCGCCCGGAATTTTTGCAGATGGCGGCTGATTGGGCAGATACACAAATCGAAGCCTTGCTGAATGAAGAAAGCGTCAGCGTCAATCCCAACTTGGCCAATCCCGGCGCCCACCACCATCACCACCACTAAAGCCAATTTATTGGCATAAAAACACCAGCGTAGGGTGGGCAACGCCCACCTTACTAGAATTTTCAAATTCAATATAAAAAATAAAGCGATCGCTGTTTGGAAAAGCAAGGACTTATTCTTGGCGATCGCTTTCCAAACGATATCCTTTCCCGTAAACCGATTGAATTAACTGAGATTCGCCCTTTTTGGCAATTTTGCGGCGCAGCAGACGCACCAAAGCAGCAAGGACGTTACTACTGGGGCGATCGCTTTCCGACCAAAGATATTGATAGATTTGCGTATGGGTTAGTAGCTGACCGGGATGGGAAAGAAACAGTTCCAACAAGCGGGTTTCTTTTTCTGAAAGTTCGATTTTGCGATCGCCGCGATAAGCCAATTGGTTGTCCCGATCCAACTGCAAATCTTCCACTTGGAGCTTTTCACGCCCCGAATCTTGCCGTAACGTCTCGCTGCGACGCAAACTGGCTCGCACCCGCGCTAGCAACTCCCGCAGTTCGAAGGGTTTAACAATATAATCATCTGCTCCTGCATCCAAGCCAGCAACCCGGTCATCCAGGGTATCTTTAGCAGTGAGAAACAAAACCGGCGTGGTATCTCCCTTCTCCCGTAACTCCTGACAAAGCTGCAATCCCGATTTCCCAGGCATCAACCAATCCAAAATAAATAAGTCGTAAGTACCTTCCGTTGCCATTTCCACGCCAGTAGTGCCATCGTAGGCAACATCCACTTCATACCCTTCCTTCGTCAACACTCGATGCAAAGGCTCGGTTAGTTCGGCTTCATCATCTACCAACAGAATACGCATAGTTTTTTAGAGTTTTTTACCATCCATCAAAAACAGTAAATTCAATTGGGGGAGTTGGCACGCTCGATTGGATACCAATAGCGAGCATGGAAAGGGCAACGTAAAATAAAATTATGACTATTTCCGATGCAACTTTACAAAATCGACCCTCACAGCGCGAAAACGACTGGCGCTTATTTTTGCGGTTGGTGCCCTATGCCCGCCGCTATAAAAAACTATTGCTATTTTCCATTTTATTACTATTTCCTTTATCCCTAGCAGGAGCGGTACAACCAATTTTGGTGGGGCAAGCCGTTTCCTTGATTCGCGGGGAGGATACTTTTTTCTTGCTACAGGGCAAAACCATTGCCGAAGGTTTAAATCTGCTGTCGATTTTGCTTTTATTGACAGTAGTGCTGCGTATGGTGTTAGAAGCCTCCCAGGGATTTTTAGTACAAAAAGTAGGGCAGCAGATTACCACCGATATTCGCAACGACCTGTTTCGCCACGTGACTTCCCTGGCTTCTAGTTTTTTCGATCGCACCCCAGTCGGCAAACTCATTACCCGGCTGACCAGCGATGTGAATGCCTTAGGCGAGGTATTCTCCACAGGTGCCATTGGCGTGATTACAGATTTATTTTCCATCATCATCCTTGCTGTTGCCATGTTCTCAGTACAGTGGCAACTTGCCAGCATGCTGGTTTTGATGCTCTTTCCCGTAGCCGGTGTAGTCATATATTTCCAAAATCAATACCGCAAAGCCAACTATCGGGTACGGGAAGAACTATCCAGCCTCAACGCCATGTTGCAGGAGAACATTAGCGGCATTAACATCGTGCAGTTGTTTTGCCGGGAAAGCTTCAACAGCGAGATGTTTCGGGAAAACAACCAACGTTATATCCACCAAGTCAATCGCACAATTTTCCACGATGCTTCTATATCCGGAATTTTAGAATGGATTTCTTTAATCGCGATCGCTGCCGTTTTGTGGTTCGGGGGGAACTTAGTTTTAGAGGATGCACTGACATTTGGCACCCTATCCACCTTTATTTTGTTTGCTCAACGTCTGTTCAACCCTTTGCGTCAATTTGCTGAAAAATTTACCACCATTCAAGCTGGATTTACTGCCATCGAACGCATCAGCGATATCTTCAACCAACCCATCGAAATTCGCGATCCCGAAAAGAACCGCAAACGGTTAGACATTCACAGCACCCGTCGCGGAGAAATTCGTTTTGAAAACGTTTCCTTTGGCTACAAACCCAACGAATACGTTCTCAAAAATTTAAATTTCACCATCGAACCGGGCGAAAAAATTGCCATTGTCGGTCCCACTGGTGCCGGCAAAAGTTCCGTCATTCGCTTGCTGTGTCGCCTATACGAAACCACCGAAGGCCGCGTTTTGGTAGATGGCATTGATGTTCGTAACCTCCCCCAAGCCGAACTGCGACGCCACGTTGGGGTCATTCTCCAAGATGGATTTGTCTTTTCTGGCGACGTAAAAAGCAATATTGCTCTGGGAGAAAGCTATTCCTTCGAACAAATCCAGAAAGCCGCCGAACAAACCTCCGTCGATCGCTTTATCAAACAGCTACCTCAAGGATACGACACCAAACTCCGACAACGCGGTGCCAATTTATCTGGCGGTCAAAAGCAATTGCTAGCCTTTGCCAGAGTTGCCATTCGCGACCCCCAAATTCTGGTTTTGGATGAGGCAACAGCCAATTTGGATGTGGCAACCGAAGCATTGATTCAGTCAGCTTTGGATAAATTGCTAGAAAATCGCACAGCCATTATTATCGCTCACCGGCTGTCTACCATCCGCAAAGTCGATCGCATTTTCGTTTTGAAACAAGGAGAACTGGTAGAAGCAGGCAGCCACGAAGAACTGCTACGCCAGGAAGGCGTTTATGCCAGCTTGTACAAATTGCAACAGCTGGGCACTTAGGGGCAGCTTCCCCACATTTCTATGGAAATTTCTGCCAAAATTTTTGCCAAACTTTCCCGATCGCTTCTAACAGTATCGGAAAAATAGAATGGTAGATGCACCCTGATGAGTGAGTTATCCCTGGCACCCAGCCAGGGTTTTTTTTTGCTTTTTTTGTCTAGTCATCTCGCTACCAGCCAAAATCTTTCATAATTTCCCCCTGCTTCCCACTCTTGCCATCTCCCCAGCAGTCCTCATTTCATGTACCTTGTATAGGTAGGAAATAGTCGCCTAATATTTGGGAAATTTTTCCCTACCGTCTTCATGAGTACAGAAACCGATCAAAATATGGAACCAACCACCGAATCTTCAACAGATGCCCCTGCTGTTCCCAGCATTAATATATTTACCATGTTCCGTCTGGGTTTGTTCCAGATGGGGTTGGGCATCATGTCTTTGTTAACCCTGGGTGTTTTAAACCGGGTGATGATTGACGAGTTGAAAGTACCGGCTTTGATTGCTTCTGGGGCTCTTGCTATGCACCAAGTGGTGGCACCAGCGAGGGTTTGGTTCGGTCAAATGTCGGATGCCAAACCCATTTTTGGCATGCATCGTACCGGTTATGTTTGGATTGGTGCGGCGTTGTTTACCAGCGTTTCTTTTTTGGCGGTACAGGTGGTTTGGCAATTGGGAAACAGTATGGCGAGTGTCGGGGAACTCACCAATACTACCTATGCTTGGGCAGGTGTTTTGGCGTTGGTGTTTACCATCTATGGTTTGGCACTCAGTGCCAGTTCTACTCCTTTTGCTGCTTTGCTGGTGGATATTTCTGATGAAGACAACCGTTCCCAACTCATCGGCATTGTTTGGTCGATGCTGATGGTGGGTATTATTATTGGTGCGATCGTTAGCAGTATCTTGCTGAAACCGCTAACGCTGGATACGCCGGTTACCCAAATGCAGGATACGATTACTTGGTTGTTTGTATTTATACCGGCAATTGTGTTTGCGATCGCGATGGTTTCCACAGTTGGGATAGAATCGAAATATTCCCGCTATACCAACCGTTCCAGCGTTAGCGATCGCGAAGACAGCATAACCTTAGGCAAGGCTCTAAAAGTGCTCACCGCCAGCCGCCAAACGGGTTTCTTTTTCACTTTCTTGCTGGTAATGACCATTAGTTTGTTCATGCAGGAAGCGGTTTTAGAACCTTACGGCGGTGAAGTATTTGGCATGCCGATTTCGGAAACCACCAAATTAAACGCTTTTTGGGGAACGGGAACTCTGATTGGTTTGAGCGGCACTGGGTTTTGGATTACCCCGCGTTTGGGCAAGCATAAAACCACGCGGTTGGGTTGTTTGCTCTCTTCCGGTACGTTTGTCATTATTATTCTGGCTGGCTTTACCCACAATCCCCAATTTCTCCAATATGCTTTGTTGCTATTTGGTTTGGCGTTGGGGATGACTACCACGGGTGCTTTAAGCTTGATGCTAGATTTGACAGTTGCAGAAACCGCCGGTACGTTTATTGGTGCTTGGGGGTTATCACAAGCGATCGCACGTGCTTTGGCAACGGTATTTGGCGGTGCTATTTTGGATTTTGGCAAGTGGATTTTGGTGCAAGTACGCGGTGTTGCCGATGTTACGGCTATCCCAGAACCGGAATTGCTGCCTGCCTATGCGGTTGTATTTGGCTTGCAAGCTGCAGGCATGTTATTGGCAGTATGGTTCTTAAATCGGGTAAACATTAAAGAGTTTCGCGATAATTCCCAACGTGCAGTTATGGCCGTTATTGAAAGCGATTTGGATTAGAAAAACAACCAGCAGCGGACAGTCTTTTTAGGTCAAAATTTTACCTAGAGACTGTCTTTATTTTTATCTTATATAATTTTGAGGGGCGCAACGCGCGAGCGCCCCTACCGGGGTAATTGGAAAAATTCCAGACGATTGTTGTTTTTCAGAAATGGTATAAGGTACGATAAGTTTAGATATAAATATGCTATGTTTGGCTGTAGTGTACTGTTCATCGCTCAGCCACCAGGGAAAGAATCTGAGCTGAGTTGTTTGAATGCCAGCGATTGCCCAGCTACAGGTATTGGTTTATCCGCTGTAAATAGATTTGCACCACGCGATCGCTAGGATTTTCCTGCAAGCATTCCTGCAACAATTGAGAGGCAGCGAGATAATTTCGGCGATAATACAGTTGCAAACCCTTCTCAAAACGTGCCCAAGTAGCCAACTTGGCCTTGCGAACGTATGGCGGGTCGCCATCAAACACTTCAAATACACCAACCGCTTGAGATTTGCCTTTCACTTGCACCTTATCCACAAACCGCACAAAATAGTCTTGAGGGGATTCCAGTAAAGAAAGCGTGTAGTGGGAAATCAACAAAGATACGCCATATTCCTTGGTTAGCATTTCCAGACGAGAAGCCAAATTCACCGCATCGCCAATTACAGTGGTATCCATGCGTTTTTTGCCACCCACGGTTCCCAAAGTTAAAATACCGGTATTGATGCCAATGCCAATGCGAATGGGGTCTTTACCATCGTTGCAACGTTCTTGGTTGCGAGCGTTCAAACTTTGTAACATAGCGATCGCGGCATCCACGGCATCGTCAACTCCACAAGCAAACAACGCCATAATCCCATCGCCAATGTATTTATCAATAAAGCCGCAATGCTCTAAAATCAGTGGTTCCATGGCACTGAGGTAAAAATTAATAAACTGGAAATTTTCCGCCGGCGACATGCTTTCCGAAAGCGAGGTAAAATTACGAATATCGGCAAACATTACGGACATTTGCTGCTGCAAGCGATCGCCCAACTGAACATCTAAAATGCTTTCCTTGTTCAAAAGCTGCAAAAACTCGTGGGGAACGAAGCGACTGTAGGCAGCATTCAAATTCGATAAATGCAGATGGGTTTTGATTCTAGCTAAAAGCTCGGATTTAGAAATAGGTTTGGTGAGATAATCGTTGGCGCCTACATGGAGACCTTCCACCACATCAGTAACTTGTTGTTTGGCAGTCAGCATCAAAACCGGCAGTTCGTTCGCGGGAAATTGGGCGCGTAATTTTTGACAAACTTCGTATCCCGTCATCTGAGGCATCATCACATCGAGTAAAATTAAATCCGGTTTGAAACCATTTTCGATGAGTTCCAATGCCTCAATGCCGTTGGAAGCTTGGGTAATATCGTAATTATGCAACGCCAAATGGTTGGCAAGAACCTGAATATTTATGGGTTCGTCGTCTACAATCAAAATCGCAAAGCGTTTCCCATAGGTTTCGTTGCTTAATTGTTGTGAATGTTGGGCAATTGGCGTCGTTTCTTGAGTATTGTTGGTTCGTGTAATTTCTTTGCTATTTGTTGGTATCTTAGGTGATGGCTGTTGCTGTTGCGATGAATCTTGAGAACTTGTTGCCGAATCGTCTCCCATTGGCGGCAGGGAAGAAGCAATTGGTAGTGTAAATGTAAACTTAGAACCGTGCCCTACCTTGGAGTCTACTGTAATGTCTCCCCCGTGCAAGTTGACCAACTGTTTGGTAATGGCTAATCCCAAACCAGCACCTTGATATTGTCTGGTATGGGAACCATCTCCTTGCTGGAAGGAATCAAAAATATGCGGCAACATATCTTGGGCAATACCGCTTCCCGTATCGGCAACGGTAATGGCAATGTGGCGTTTGTCACCGTCGCCATCTGCTAGCGGAACAATTGCTGAGGAAATGGTCACTTGACCGCGATGGGTGAATTTGATCGCATTGCCAACCAAATTGTACAAAATTTGCTGCAAGCGATTTTCATCGGCATCTACCAGGGGCAAATTTGGATCGACTTCATTGCGCAATTCTATGGATTTGTTGCCAATCGTGGTCTGGCTGAGGGTCAACACCACTTCCACTATCGACCGCAATTCCACTGGTTTGCGATATAGTTGCAAAGTTTGATATTTGAGCTGCGAAAAATCTAGAATATCGTTGACCAGGGTCGTCAAACGATAGCCACTTTGCGCGATCGCATCTAAATTTTGGCGAACTTGGGGGGATAAATCGCCACCATAGCCATCCAGTAGCGACTCGGCAATGCCAATAATGCCGTTGAGAGGGGTTCTCAGTTCGTGAGATGTATTGGCAAGAAACTCATCTTTGAGTTTATCTAGCTGTTGGAGTTCGTTATTTTGCTTTTCCAGGGTGTCCAAGGATTGGCGCAGTTGCAAGGCCATATACTGGAACGAGCGTGCTAGTTCTCCCAACTCATCCGAACGTTGCGTATCGAGCTTTTGCGACCATTCTCCCTCACTTAACTGTTTGGCAGCGGTTTGGAGGCGTAAAATTGGCCGTACGACCCAGCGAGATGTAACCAGACCCAACCAAATTGCGATCGCTAAAGCAACAATGCATAATTGAACGGTCGTGCGCGTGTTAGCATAAATTTGCTCCATGAATTGCACTTCTGGAATGACCAAAACAATGGTCCAGGTCAAGCCGCGAGCGTTGCGAAAAGGAAAAACTTGGACAAATTGGCGCTGACCCTCTAGCTGAAATGTAAAATGCTTATTTTTTTGAATGCGATGCCATCCACCAAATTGGGATTTTAGGTGAGAAGATGTTTGCCGCACTATAGCATTGCGGCTTTCTGCAGCTAGCACTCTTTGGACGTTGGAACCACCACGCAGGTGTTGTTGTTCTTTTGTGGAACTGGAGACCAACTTACCAGATGATTCGACAATAAAAGCTTCTCCGGATTGGCCGAGATCGAGATTTCTCAGAAATTTGCTTAATTCTACCAGCAAAACATCAGTAGCGCAAACGCCTATTAGTTCGTTGTCGCTGGGATGGTAAACTGGCAAGCTAGCTGTAATGATGGGTTGGCCAGTATCAAAATCCATATAAATATTGCTCCAAACCGCTTGTTGCGCTTCAACGGCAGATTTATACCAAGGTCGCTGGCGGGCATCGTAGGTTTTGTCTCCCTTTTTTAAGAATTTACCGCGATCGCCCAATTCGTCTAAAGTATAGTAATGACCCACATCGTTGCTATTTTGGTTGTAGGTTAAAAGCTGCAAGTCCCGAGTGTAGGGCGATCGCACCACGCCTAGCAAAGCTCCCGTATCGGCGCTGCTGCAATAAACCAAATTCGTGGTATCGTGGATTTTAGCCTGTTGCCAGAGCAGTTCGTATCCCGTACCAGTATTTGCATCGATCTGTCCTCGCGCTAAGGCATTGGCATTGAGGGTATTGATTTGGTGGGGAACTGCCATGTAATTTTGTAACTGTTGGTCGATGCGCGCTGTCAGTTCGCTGCGTAACTGCGAAGAAAGGTCGCGAACTGTTTTTTGACCGTTTCGATAAGCTAAATATCCCGTTAAACCCACAGCGGCTAAAATTTGTAGGGCAAAGGGAACAATTAAGACGACCCGTAGAGGCAGTTTTCTAGAAAAACCAGTCAAAAAGCGCTGTAAAGGGGAAAAAGACATGGCAGATATTCCGCCCTGGTACAAAATCAAAAAAAGCAGTGCGTATCCCTGTTATAGCAATTCGGGTTCCATTGCTCAAAATTTCCTCAAACGGGAAATATTGCTAGCTGGCATCAAAAAACAATCCCCATTTTTTAAGAATGGATACGCGATCGCGTACAATGGCAAACCAAGTGTATTTTACCTGTCAATTTGTATTTGAAAAGTTGAAGTAGGAGGATATTGATGAACGAACGTCCTATTATTCTGGGAATTGTTGGCGATAGTGCCGCCGGAAAAACCACCCTTACCAAAGGGGTTGCTCAAGTTTTGGGTGAAGAAAATGTCACGGTCATTTGCACCGATGACTACCACAAATACGACCGAAATCAGCGAAAAGAAATGGGGATTTCGGCTTTGCACCCCGATTGTAACTATCTAGATATCATCGAACAACATTTGAGTTTGTTACAAGCAGGAGAACCAATTCTGAAACCTATTTACAATCACCATACAGGCACTTTTGACCCGCCGGAATACATCAAACCCAATAAATTTGTGGTTGTCGAAGGGTTGCTAGGATATACTACGCCCCAAATGCGCGATTACTACGATGTCAAAGTCTATTTGGCACCGCCGGAATCGTTGCGGGAATCTTGGAAAATCAAGCGCGATACTGGCAAACGTGGTTATACCCCAGAACAAGTAAGCGAACAGTTACAAAAGCGGGAACCCGACTCGGAAGCCTTTATTCGACCTCAAAGGCAGTGGGCAGATGCCATTGTTACTTTCTATCCACCAGAAGACAATCCAGAAGAAAACAATGTGTTGCTGAACGTAAGTTTGGTTCTGCGCCCCACCATTCCTCACCCAGATTTGACAAACATTTTAAATTCGGAAGGGAATCACCTCGGTTCCTCCATTCGCCTGCGCCTAGACCGCGATATGAGCAAGCCAGTTGATGTATTGGAAATCGACGGTCACGCTACCCTAGAACAGGTACGAGAGTTGGAACGTTTGCTGTGCCAAGATGTGCCTTACTTAGGCAAGTTCTGTAGCTTGGAAGGCAACCAGGAACTCGGCAAAATCAGCGGTACGACTGGCGAAACCTTGCAAAGCTATCCCTTGGCTTTAACCCAACTATTGATTACCTATCACATGATGAAAGCTTCTCACGTAGAGGCCAAAGCCCAGGCGCAAGGCTAAAATTGTAAGATATGGTTCCATTATGCGATCGCCGCTGGCATGTTTGCTATGCGATCGCTAAGGAATTTAGGTGTTGTTCGTGTTCTACTTCAAATACATGAGCGTAGAGATTGGCTACAATTTGTTTCCCTTCTTGGGTAAGTTTTAAGAATTCCAACGCATCCTTGATGTAAGGATAAACACTCTTCCAATAAAACTTGGGATAATTTTTCCGCAAATCTTCCGGATGGCGATATCCCAACTTTTGGTTGACCCCAGTTTCTTCAAATTCGTAAAACAGAGCTGGAATTTTTTCCATATAGCGAGGATCGCTCAACTGGCCGATTAAATCCGCCGCTCTCACCAATCCTGGATAGTGTTCGGTATCCTGATGGTCGCTATCTAGGGGAACGGGAAAGCGGGTCAGTTCGATATTTTTCTGGATAATTTGTGTATCGATGAGATGGTGAAAGCCAAAACGTTCTTGAATAAATAATTTTCCGCGGTCTACATGGTAAGGTGTGAGGCTAGCATCGGTCGCGCCTTCTGGTAACTTCACTGTTTCTCCTCTCATCCCGGTGGCGTAAACTCTGGTAGCAGTCTGGTCTTGGCGACATACCCCTTTCACGTAACCAATATCGTGGCAAACCAGAGAAATACCAAAATGCAGCCAATCTTCTGGGGTTACACCACCGAGGCGAATGTGTTTGCCGCGCAAAATTTCCTGACCGACCAGGGTAACAAAAACCGTATGTTCCACATCGTGGTAGAGGGCGTTGCTATTGGCGAGGTTTTCTAAGGCCATGCTGCCGATCCAAGCCAAAATATCGGCGTAGTCTGGTTTTAAACCGCCGTAAGCGGAGTGGTAGCCAGCTTTGATTTCCTGTACAAAAGCGTCGATAATCAGTTTATTGGGATTTAACATCTCTAGATGCGATCGCGCAATTCGGACTTTAGGTTGCCTAAATCCTTATTATGGCACAGATGAAGCTGGTTTGCCACGGGCGGTTGTGCTGGGAAAACCGTCGTTTCTCACTTGAATTTTTAAGCGATCGCTTTGGGATGGCAACAACAAAATAAGATCGGTGGGCGCTACCTTTTATTCCCAGTTTTAGAAAAGCAGCAAACTGAATACAATCGCAATGTAAATCGCGAAATAACTCAACGAAATACAGAAACTTTGCGAAGCATTTTACATTTTAGCAGAAGCGGAATTGTGCGTTGTGGAGTCAGGAAACGAACGCGCACAAATTAAAACTATTATACGATTTGCTCGGGTTTGGTTTCCTACGGAGATTAAAAAAAATAACTTATATTGAAAAGCACTATTTGAACGACTCAATGAATTTTATCTGCGCTGGAGCGATGGAGAATCGATCGAATCTTTAGAAGCTTCGGAACATATCCTTCTTGATAAAGCTAGGCAAATGCAAAGGTCTAGAATCAGCAAAGGGCAGCGGCAGGTCGATGTTTGTACTGGTTTAAACGTACTTATGTTACTTTTAGAGATTCATCGCTATGCAGAATCGCAAGAGGATCTAAAAGACCAGATCTCGTTTCATCATTCTTTAAACCTACCCATCCCCAAATCTCCCCAAACCGATACAATAACGATCTGTACCGTTTCGGCAAAACCCTTATGTCTACCCTGTCCTCTGCCCCCTTTTCAGCAGAAGAAATCGCAGCAGAAGGCATCAAACCCGAGGAATACGAAGAAATCGTCAAACGCCTCGGCAGGCATCCCAACCGCGCCGAATTAGGGATGTTTGGTGTCATGTGGTCGGAACATTGCTGCTACAAAAACTCCCGACCCCTGCTCAAACAGTTTCCCACAAAAGGCGATCGCATTGTAATCGGACCCGGCGAAAACGCTGGTGTCGTCGATATGGGTGACGGTTTGCGAGTGGCCTTCAAAATCGAATCCCACAACCACCCCTCCGCCATCGAACCCTTTCAAGGGGCAGCCACCGGCGTTGGCGGTATTCTCCGGGATATCTTCACCATGGGAGCAAGACCCATCGCCATTTTGGATTCCCTACGCTTCGGTGACCTGGAAAATCCCCGCAGCCGCCAAATTTTCAACGGCGTTGTGGAAGGCATCAGCCACTACGGCAACTGCGTCGGCGTTCCCACCGTCGGCGGCGAAGTGTATTTCGACCCTGCCTATGCCGGCAATCCCCTGGTCAACGCCATGGCCATTGGCATCATGGAAACCCCCGACGTTATCAAAGCCGGTGCTTCCGGTGTCGGCAATCCCGTTCTCTATGTCGGATCTACCACCGGTAAAGATGGCATGGGAGGGGCTAGTTTTGCCAGTTCCGAATTGAGTGAAGAATCCCAAAGCGATCGCCCAGCCGTCCAAGTTGGCGATCCCTTCCTGGAAAAATCCCTCATCGAAGCCTGTCTGGAAGCATACCACACCGGTGCCGTCGTTGCCGCTCAAGACATGGGCGCTGCTGGTCTCACCTGTTCCACCTCCGAAATGGCAGCCAAAGGCGGCGTTGGCGTAGAATTGGATCTCGATTGCATTCCCATTCGGGAAACCGGCATGGTGCCCTACGAATTTCTGCTTTCCGAATCCCAAGAACGGATGCTCTTCGTCGTGGAACAAGGCAGAGAAGCAGAACTCATCGAAATTTTCCAACGTTGGGGCTTGCATGCCGTTGTCGCTGGCAAAGTCATTTCCGAACCCATCGTTCGTATCCTCTATCAAGGCACCGTCGCCGCTGAAATGACCGCTGCTGCCTTAGCGGAAGATACTCCCGTCTACCACCGATACATCCTTTCCGAACCTCCCGCCTACATCCAACACGCTTGGGAATGGTCGCCGAATCATCTTCCCACCGCACAAACCACCGGCATCGACATCAACGGTCAGTTCCACACCTGGAACCAAATTCTGCTGCAACTGCTCGATACGCCCTCTCTCGCTTCCAAACGTTGGATTTATCGCCAATACGACCACCAAGTCCAAAATAATACGATTATCTTCCCCGGCAATGCCGATGCCACCATCATTCGCTTGCGAGGTGCCAATCCCTCCGACCATCCCGAACAGTTAAAACGCGGTTTGGCTGCCACCACCGACTGCAACGGTCGCTACGTACACCTCGATCCCTTTGAGGGGGCCAAAGCCGCCGTTGCCGAAGCTGCACGCAATTTGAGCTGCGTTGGTGCGGAACCCGTCGCTATCACCGACAATCTCAACTTTGGTAGCCCCGAAAAACCCGTTGGCTACTGGCAACTAGCCTCTGCCTGTCGCGGTATTGCCGAAGCCTGCGAAGCCTTTCAAACCCCGGTTACCGGCGGTAATGTATCCCTTTACAACGAAACCCTCGATGCTAACAACAATCCAACCCCCATCTATCCCACCCCCGTTGTCGGCATGGTAGGCATGGTTGAAGATGTTACCCAAGCTTGCCAGTTGGGTTGGCAAGCTGCCGGAGATGCCATTTATTTGCTGGGATATACTACCCCCAACCGCGAACAAGTGACCCTCGGAGGTTCCGAATATTTGGCTACCATTCACAACACCGTTGCCGGCAAGCCACCAAGGATCCATTTTGACTTAGAACAACAAGTTACCCAAGCCTGCCGCCACGGCATTCGTCAAAGTTGGCTGCATTCTGCCCACGATTGTGCGGAAGGGGGAGTGGCAGTTGCTCTCGCCGAAGCTTGTATCGCTAGCAATTTGGGCGCTACCATCACTCTAGACACAGGAAATAGCAAACTTCGCCGCGATGAGCTGCTATTTGCTGAAGGAGGAGCCAGGATTTTGGTTTCCGTACCGTTGTCGCAAGCAAACGTTTGGGAATCCTATTTACAAACCCAATTAGGAACTGCCTGGTGTCGCTTGGGCGAAGTAACCAACGGTAACTTGCAAATTGTCACCAAATCCGGAGATTTCCTACTCGAGGTGACCGTTAGCGAAATGCAAACCACCCACGAAAATGCGATCGCACGCCGCCTATCAAATGTTAAATAGGGAGTAAACAATGAAAACATAGCAAATTTTTATTAAACTCCCATGCTCGGTAGCCCGGTCCCCCTCACCCAATTTTCACCGTCACCTGTTATTTTGAAAGCAGGTTTGTTAAGAAAAATTTAAGCCCTTTTCAGTTTCTCGGATATCAATCGATTATCCAGAACCCCTCTGAAAGGAAAGCTTATCGCTTTTATCATACCAACCAGGGATTTCCCAGACATATCAATCGAGGAGCGATCTGAATATGATGCCGAATCATAACCCTGCCCCCAGAGCTGTTGTTGAATCTGCCCCTAGTGTAGAAGAGCGACCTGATAGACCGGAAGAATCCTGTGCCGTTTTTGGGGTTTTTGCTCCCGGTGAAGATGTTGGTAGGTTGACTTATTTCGGGTTGTATGCCTTACAGCACCGCGGGCAAGAATCTGCAGGTATTGCTACCTTTGATAGCGAAGAAGTCTTTATCCACAAAGATATGGGTTTGGTTTCCCGTGTCTTTAATGAAGAAATTCTCAACAAACTAACCGGAAAAATTGCGGTCGGTCACGATCGCTATTCCACTACTGGTTCCAGCCTGATTCGTAATGCCCAGCCCACTTTGGTCAATACCCGCCTGGGCAGTTTGGCTTTAGCACACAATGGCAATCTTGTCAATGTTTTGGAACTGCGGGAACAACTCAGCCAGCAAAACTGGAACTTTGTCAGCTCCACTGACTCGGAAATGATTGCTTTGGCGATCGCAAATGAGGTCAACAGCGGCAAAGACTGGCTGGAAGGAGCCATCAGCGCTTTTTACCAATGCCAAGGTGCCTACAGTCTCGTTATTGGTACCCCAGACGGTCTGATGGGTGCCCGCGATCCCAGCGGCATTCGCCCACTGGTCATTGGTACATTTCCTGGCAATCCCCAACGCTACGTCTTGGCTTCCGAAACTTGCGGTCTAGATATCATTGGTGCCGAATACCTGCGAGATGTAGAACCAGGAGAATTAGTTTGGATTACCGAAGAGGGTCTTGCCTCCTTTCACTGGAGCAACCAACCCAAACCCAAACTCTGCATTTTTGAGCTCATTTACTTCTCCCGCCCCGATAGCATTGTCAACCAAGAAACCCTCTACAGCTACCGCATGCGTATCGGTCGCCAGCTAGCCAAAGAATCCCCTGTAGATGCCGATTTGGTCATAGGCGTTCCCGACTCCGGTATTCCCGCCGCCATCGGTTTTTCCAATGAATCTGGCATTAGCTACGGTGAAGGCTTAATCAAAAATCGTTACGTGGGTCGCACGTTCATTCAGCCTACCCAATCCATGCGGGAAACTGGCATCCGCATGAAACTCAATCCCCTCAAAGACGTTCTTGAAGGCAAACGAATCATCATTGTAGACGACTCCATCGTTCGCGGTACCACCAGCAACAAAATCGTTCAAGCCTTACGGGATGCCGGTGCCACCGAAGTACACATGCGCGTTTCTTCGCCTCCGGTAACCCATCCCTGTTTCTACGGCATCGATACTGATACCCAAGACCAATTAATGGCCGCTACCAAGTCGGTGGAAGAAATGCGGCAATATATTAATGTCGATACCCTGGCTTTTCTCTCCCACGAAGGCATGTTGCAAGCCACCGGCGACGATCCCGAAAACTTCTGCACGGCTTGTTTCGATGGCAACTATCCCATCGAAATTCCCGAACAGTTAAAACGTTCCAAGCTGATGTTAGAACAAGCCAGCAGTACCTAAATTTGCTAGCTGGAAAGTCGTTCGTAGAAAAATCCGTATCTATAAAGCCCGGAAATACGAACCAAACGATCGTCGTAGCATTCCCTAGCGATCGCATTTTCGTATAAAAAACAAAATAGGAAACTTCATAATTTCTAGCAAGCTTCCAGAAACGTATTTCATTCGGGTATTTTATAGGCGGATACGAGCAACCAATTAGGTTCTCTGTCAGGAGCGATCTTTTGTAGGCCAAGCCTGTTTTGTTATTCTCTTGGCGGGGAACCTTCTACCGGACCTAAATATTTGCGCAAACACGGCGAGAAAACCTCATAAATCATGGTGAGGGGTTTCCCGTGATGCCAAAATAAATAGTGACGTCCCCAAAACGGTCCCTGTTCGCCAAAAGCCTGTTCCAAAGCTTCCGAATGACCGTAGTGAATCCCTTGAATATCGCGGTACAGTTCCGCATGCAACTGGGAAAGATTGTCCCAAATTGGAATCGAGCGATTTTGTAAATACTCATCCACATGGCGAACTTCCCACCAAGAGGTCGCATACGCCAATCGCTGCCCGGAGGCAGTACGCAACCAAACTTGACGGCGCAAGCGTGGCGGAGCAATTTTTTCAATCAAGGTAGGTGCCCCATCGAGATGCATGCCAATGGAAGACATGTCAATCACATCCACTTCCGTAGGTTCTCCCGTTAGCAAACGCAGGTGGCGTGTGGGCGAACCGTCTCCTAAAATTAGAATTTGCCAAGCCGGTGCCAAGGTAGAATGGGGCAGTCCCGTTTTTACAATGTCTTCGCCACCTTCCCAAATCGGATCGAGGGCATGCCAAGTGGTTTCAAAGGTGGCTTGGTTTTTGGGTTTCAACGTCGCAGCCAATCGCCTTTATTTAACTTAACATCTATAGGATCTATAATAGCGTCCTTTGGACTTGGGGGCACTATTTGGCAAGTTCAGAGCATGGAAGGATGGAAGCTTGGGGCAACTGAGTGAATTCCAACTTCCCAAGACTGAGCGAAGTCGAAATCGGGAGAACTTAGCGAAATCCAAGTCCTCCCACTTTTTCTCATGTTTTTTCCTGATGTAGCAAAATTATTGACGAAGACGAAAATGGTAGATGCACCCTGAGAGACTGCCCCTGGTTACCCGCCAGGGGTTTTTTTGTTCAAAATTTCCCTACCTTCCTTCGCTCTACCAGCGTGGCACCGAACTTGCTACCAGAAGTGGCTAGCGAATGAAAAGCAAGACAGATTGCATGGAACCAACCACCGTTCCTAGAATACCGCCTAAATTAACGATCGCTTGTAGTTCGGTTTTGACAATGCCCTGAATGGAAGATTCCAACTCTTGTGCCGGTGTGGCGTTCACGCGGTCAACAATCACTTGGTCGATGTTTAAAATCGGGATGGCTTGGGCGACGATGTTCTCTAAATCCCGTTCTAAATAACGGTCCAAAACCGATGCCAATTCTTTGCTCAAAGAATCCAAAGAAGATTCCATTATAGCTGAAGATTGCAAGCGGGTCAACAGCAATTGGGCGGCATGTTCCCAATCCACCGAATAGCTCAATCCTTGCAACAAGGAAGCACCTTCCGACTGCAAGTAACTCCGAACCGCCTCGCGCATGGTCGTACGCAACTGGCGTACTGTAGATACTGGCAAGTTCTGGAGAGATAAATCTTGCAACCAATTTTTTAGTTGGGTGCGAACTTGCAGCGATTGCAT
Source organism: uncultured Geitlerinema sp. (assembly GCA_964477525.1). GTDB lineage: Bacteria > Cyanobacteriota > Cyanobacteriia > Cyanobacteriales > PCC-9228 > PCC-9228. The sequence goes on from CAYZHY010000002.1 coordinate 36,842, forward strand.
CCAATCAGCAAGATAGGCGTTGGCGGTTTCTTTTTCATCCAGGCAGAAATTCCGCAGTCGGGTTAAGGCATTGCGCAAACCGAATAAATTGGCAACTACCCAGTAGGTACCGTGGGATTTTTCTCGAAAGTTATCGTCGATAATAGCAATATTGCGATCGGTGAGGAAATCCACCACCGTGGAACGGATCGTATCCGGTGTCAGCGCTACATCCAACAGCCAATCTGCTAATTGTTGGGCTTGAGGTTCAGTTAGCTGAAACTCCAACAAAACGCGATCGAAAATTTGATTGAGTTGGTCTTTGAGAAAATCCTCCCGACGCGCCAACACCTTCAGGAGGTTGGGCATGGATTCCCCGGTCAAATCCCGCAAGATATTGGCTAGGATTTGGGTCGTTCTCTGATTGGTATCGTATTTGACTTGGTCCAACGCCAATTGCAGCAACCAGCGAATGGCTGCTTGGGTACGTTCGGTTTGTAAAAGACGACGGGCTAAATTCTGGATTTCATCGGGGGTGAGAAGCGACCCCATGATACTATCCGATATCCGTTTTGCCAAACGGTCTTGATTGGCGGGAATCAGACCGGGGGTAAATGGCAGTTTGCGCTTGAATACATACCACGGTTGGTACGGGCGAAACAGCATTTTAATGGCTAAATCATTGGTAAAGTAGCCAATAATACCGCCTGCCACCGGTGGTGCCACCAAAAGCCAAAGTGTAGATAAATCCAAAGCTATGCTAAATCGAAATTTGCTTGCTACACGAGCGACTGCAGCTCGAAAGCTCGACAGCCCAACTGAGCTTGTCGAAGCCTGAGCTTGACGAGATCTAAGTTTGCCGAAGTCTCAACTCAGTCTTTATTGGGGAAACGTTATGGCAACTGAGTGAGAGGAGAAATTTATAGTTTTGTAACTACCAGCACTCCCATTATACCGCTTGCTATGGGATAGTGAACGGCTTTGGCAAATCCTACCTGCAATGCTATGTCGATTTGCTCTTGGCCATTGGGAAAACGCTCGATGCTGGGCGCTAAATAGGCATATTCCGCTTCCAATCCCATTTGCGAGGCGATAGGTACCACCAGGTTTTGCAAGTACCATTGTTGAAACTGACGCATTTGGGGATGGTTGGGGCGATGGAAGTCCAAAATGGCGGCTTGGGCTGTTGGTTTCAAAACTCGGTGAATTTCTTGCAGGGAGGCAGGGATATCGGCAACGTTGCGCAAGCCATACCCCATGGTCGCCGCATCAAAAAAATTATCGGCAAAGGGCAAATGGAGAACGTCGGCTTCAATCCAAGAGATTTCTGGATAGCCAAAACTGCGATTTCGAGCGAGTTGTAGCTGTTCTGGCGCAAAATCTACACCGTAAACGTGACCGGTTTTCCCTACCTGCCATGCTAGCGATCGCGCTAAATCCCCGCTACCGCAACACAAATCCAAACAGGTATCTGCCGAACCAGCCTGACTCCATTTGACAGCCATCATTTTCCAAATCCGATGCTGCCCCAAACTAAACCAATCGTTTAAGCGATCGTAAACGGGGGCAATACGGTCGAATAAAGTTTTAACACTCATGAGCCTATGTTGACCAAGGAAGGAAAAAATTATCTAACTCTGGCCTGGTGATAATTAGCGAATGGAGGGCATAGGGCCGAACCACCCTTTACAGACAAAAAAAATTTCGCAGCTACGATTCGCAAATTGCTCCCTACTGGAAATACTTCAGTTGAGAACATTTTGATAACATTGCAGATCTGCTTTCAGTGCATGGGCGCGAGCACTTGTCAGAAAATACTTGTAGAAAGGGTAGTATGGTTGCGCTCAGGTGCCTGATTGCCACCATCCATACTAGCCGTTACGTACTGTATTTAAGGTTAGGGCTACTTGCTGGCAGGCTAGATAGATTGTATCCAGTTCTTCTTCCTTAATGGGAGCCGCTTCTTGCCATTGCAACGACAAAATAGCCAGCAGCGTTTCCCGATACATAATTGGAACCACCAAATGTGCTTGAATGCCCGTATTTTGATAGTGTTCTAGTTGGGAAAGTTCTTTATCTTTGCCAATATTGGCGCTAACCTTAATTTGGTGTTGGGAGATCGCTTGTTCTACCAATGGATCGTTGGCCAGCCAGCTCAAATCGATATCTTGGGGATTGTAAGTCCCTGCAGTTGACAACCTCTCCCCTTCTACCAACTGTAAAACAGCACCATCGGCGGTGAAATTTTCTGCAAATGCTTTGGCAATTGGTTCGAGGCAATCTTCGAGCGTGTTGGCTTCTTGGGCCACTTGTAAAATAGCAGCCATTAACTGAGTATGGGCTTGAGCCCGCAGCAATTCTTCGCTTCTTTTTTGAATTAAACTGTAGGTTTGGGCTGCATTTTGGACAACTTCTTTCAGTTCTTTAGGATCCCAGGGTTTGGTAATGTATTTATAAACTTGTCCGGAATTAATCGCTTCTACTAAATCTTCTATATCGGTAAACCCAGTTAAAATAATCCGTACGGTATTGGGAAACTCCGACAGGGTTTTGCTGAGAAATTCGGTTCCTTTCATCTCCGGCATTCTTTGGTCGGAGATAATCACCGCCACTTCTCCCTGTTCTTTGAGAATTTCTAGGGCATTTACCCCGCTATCGGCTTTGAAAACATTAAATTCCCGCCGGAAGGTGCGGTAAAGCAAGTCTAGGTTGTCGGGTTCGTCATCGACGACCAACATTTTGGGCTTTTTCGATCGCATAGCTTTCTTCAGCTGACTTTTAATTTCCTCTAGATCTTGAATGGCATTATCCATAGAATTTTGTCATCTCCACTCAGAATATTTGTGGTGATTGGGAGGTCTTTGTTAAAAATTCACCATACAGCTTGGCTGGTATTTTTCTATAGTTGGTTTGCAAATACTGACAGAATCTATACTTCTCGATAGAAATTTCCCAAACCTCCCCATAGTGGCCTTGCGAAACCGGCCAACTGCCCTTTCCTCAAAGCTAGCAAGCTGCTCGTTACCGATCGGTTCTGCTACCTTTGCAACCACCGAGAATATCCACAGATCCGGATAAAATAAAAACATAAATGGTACTTAACGGTGCTTTGGCTCTACCATAACAGGTTTGGCGATCGCACCCAAGGTAGCAATGCTTACGTACGATTGCTGGAAGCGAGGAAAACGCCAAGTTGTTCGGCTTAGTTTTTAAATATAGCTTGCTACCAACCAAAGTACTGGCAAGATTATATTTTTTTATAATTCCCATGGCTAGTTGGCCCCTTCAGGAACACAAAAAAACCAAATGACTATCTGTAGTATAGATGTATTATTTGCGCTAGAATCGGTTTGATTGGTACAGCGAAAACATTTGCTGGAGCTAGCAACCTTGGCAGTGGTCTCGCCAACACTAGGGATGGCTACTGCTCGACTTGAACTGGCGATCTGAGCATTGGTGCTGTGTTGCCATCGATGGGCAAAAGCACCTGCCAATTTATCGTTCCCTCAAATGGTACCGAACGATCGCCAGCACTCATGCTAGCACCTAGAGCGTCCTCGCGTCGCTTTTCATTGCCTATCTAAAAAACTACGTTGAACAATCAATTGCCTTGGGCAGCGAATCTAGCTTTCGGTTCCTACGCCCGGGCATCTATCTCTTACCTCCAAAACTCACAAACCAGCGAGGAGGCATATCACTTTGAGTTGTACGAACAACGTTCTGGCACATTCGGTGGTAGTCTTTTCCGCCAACTACCTCCCCTTAACCCGCATCAATATCAAACGTGCTATCGTTTTGTTGCTAGCGGGAAAAGCAGAACCCGTCCATTTTATGACTTCTGCCGTCACCACTTGGACGGTGCATGCCCCCAGCTTGGTTCTGCAAGTACCAGAATATATTCGCTTGACCACCAGCAATCGCGATCGCTTGTGGAAAGCCCCATCGGTAAGCCGCCGGGAAGTGCTCAAACGCGATCGCCATACCTGCCAGTATTGCGGTAGCAACAAGCACCTAACTTTGGATCACGTTTTGCCCCGTTCCCGAGGCGGCACCGATACTTGGGAAAATGTGGTTGCGGCTTGTACCACTTGCAACGGTCGCAAAGGCAATCGTACCCCAGAAGAAGCCAAAATGCCCTTACGCAACCAGCCCAAAGCTCCGGTGCATCCAGTTCTTGCCTTTGCGGAAGAATTTTGGCGTCACCAAGCCGACCCCCTACAACAAAAACCCAAGCAACTATAATATCAAACTTTGAGGAGCGTTGCTAGAAAAAACGCTCCTCTTTTATCTATACAAACTCTCTAGCGCTCATTTTTGCCAAACCAGCTCCCATTTTAAGACTTACGCCGGCTTTGCGACCAAATGCGCGTGGGCAATCCCCAAACGTAAATAAATCCTTCTGCCGCTTTGTGGTCGAACTGGTCTTGGTCCCCATAAGTAGCCATATCCTCTGCATAAAGGGATTTTGGCGATTTACGTCCTACCACCGTGGCATGGCCTTTAAACAGCTTCAAGCGTATCGTACCGGATACCTGTTCTTGGGTTTTTTCCACAAAGGCATCCAAAGCTTCTTTCAGGGGACTGTACCACAAACCGTTGTACACCAGCTCGCTGTAGGTTTGCTCGATACCGCGTTTGTACTGGGTGATATCCGAGGTAAGGGTCAAGCTTTCCAAATCTTGGTGTGCTTGCACCAACACCATCAACGCCGGTGCCTCGTAAATTTCCCGAGATTTGATACCCACTAGGCGGTTTTCCACCATATCGATTCTACCGACACCATGGCGCCCCGCAATTTCATTGAGTTGGGAGATCAAATCCACCGGGTTGCAAGCCGTACCGTTCACTGTGGTGGGAAGGCCTCGTTCGAAACCAATCTCCACGTACTCCGGCTCATCTGGTGTTTCGGCAATGGCTTTTGCCATCACAAACACTTCCTCCGGCGGTTCTACCCAAGGATCTTCCAAGGGTCCAGCCTCAATACTACGACCCAACAAATTGCGATCGATACTATACGGCGAAGACTTCTTCACCGGTGCCGGAATGCCACAACGCTCTCCATAAGCAATCGTCGCTTCCCGACTCATGCCCCACTCCCGGGCAGGTGCTAAAACCTTTAAATCGGGATTGAGCGCGGCAATAGACACATCAAAACGTACCTGGTCGTTGCCTTTTCCCGTACAGCCGTGTGCCACTGCATCGGCACCGTATTTTTCCGCCGCTTCCACCAACAACCGGGCAATCAACGGTCTGCCTAATGCCGTTGAGAGGGGATAGCGGTCTTCATACATCGCATTGGCTTGAATCGCCGGGAAAACATAGTCGCGAACAAACGTTTCCCGCGCATCTTCCACCAACGATTCGCTGGCACCTGCTTCAAAAGCCTTTTTGCGAACTGGTTCCAACTCATCTCCCTGACCCAAATCCGCAGCCAGCGTGATGACCTCTTCAATCCCCCACTCATTTTTGAGATAGGGAATACACACAGACGTATCTACACCACCGGAATATGCCAATACCACTTTTTTGGCGCGACCCATTACACACTCCAAATAAATAGTTACACCGAATTCCTATTATCTACCCCACGTTGTTCCATGGCGATGGTCTGAATGTCTAGATTTCTCTACACAGCAGCCAATCTTAGCCAGATAGCGAGTAGCGAAGACGCCTCAACCCAGTCCCCATACCACCTACAGCCATATTTACTGCTAAATTCTGGTGTGTAGGTTCTTCTCCAAATTTTCTATATACAAATCAATGTCATGGTCTTCAAAACCATCCGTTCCCGGTTCTCCCAAAGCCAAAAAACGACCGTAAATGCGATCGAACACTCGCTGCCACCAAGGCATTTGCGATTTTAGTTGCCCTTTGGCGTTGAAATAGCACAGCGTTCCCGCATGGGTGTAGTTTAAAAGAAAAGGAACCCGGCAAATGGCATCGTTGTTGTTGACAAAACGAAAATACTTTGATTTGAACTCCGCATCCAACTGTTTGGCAAATGTCTTGTTAAAGACCCGTGGCTGTCCAAAAGTATATGCCCCTCGAATATCAATATTTTCCTCTCGAAATCTTGCCAGCGACACGCTAGCCAAAGCCCCACCCAAGCTGTGACCGGTTACCCAAACGGTCTGGTTTTGGTCTCGAAACAAATTCACCCTTTCCGAAATGGGAGACCAAATCCGATCCAAAGCCGAAGCAAAGCCCCTGTGAACCATAGCACCGGCGTAGTGTGACGATTCTTTACCGCTGCGGGTTTTCCATAACGTTTGCGCCAAACGGACATTCGTACGCCAATCCTCAGCTTCGTCGGTACCTCGAAATACGACAAAAATGGCATCGTCTTTTCCGGCTATCCAAGCTTCTGTTGCGGTCATCTCGTCTCCCAGAAAGAAGAATTTACTAAAGCCCCATTGTTCGACTGTTTCCTGAATAGTGGATTCGCTTTGGTAAGCCAGTTTGGAAGCTTTGGCCAGCCACAAGGCGTTGGTGGGGGTATAGGCAGTGGTATGGGCATTAAAGGTAAAAGATGTCATGGCTCTTGCGAGATAACAAAATAAATGGGAAAACGAGAAACCAATCAGCGTTGGGAAAGGCGTTTAACCGGTTCGCCACCGAGCATTTGGTCGGTTTCTACCAAGAGTTCGGGAATTTTGTCGGCATGGGGACTAGCAGCCAAACAATCTTTCAAGTCTAGTTCTGGTACTTTATCGGCTTTTTGTCCGGGAAACCAGTGACTGGCGTTTCCGAGCAAGTTGTAGCGCATGCGAGCGTAATCCACCATATCGTACGCGATCGCTAAATTCCGTAGCCACAGAATGACAGGAATATTAACATTTCCCGGCGTTTGGTCGTAGCTGGGCAAGTTCTCGTGCCAGGTTTTGACCCAATCTTCCCCCAAGGCTTCGATTTCTTCCTGATGCAAGCGTTCTAAAATGGGGGGTAGCACTTGGTCGGCTTTCTCCAGCAACGGCAAAGTTTGCATATGTTCGTCAAAATCGCTGGGTCTTGCCGCTCCCAAACTCAGGGTATGCACCTGGGGATGGTTCAGGCAAAACAAATCGTTGAACACCATGGGAGATAGGGGATGGCATAAGTCTATCAATTTCTGCGGTGCCTGGTACAATTGGCCCCCTTTATCGGAAGGACTGATAATGAAAACGCCCATGTCGTGCTTTCTGGCGGCTTCAATGGCTGGCCAGTTGGCTTGGTTGATGTAGTACCAGTGCAGGTTAATGTAGTCGAATTGGTCGGTAGCGATCGCTTTGAGGATAACATCAGTAGGAGCATGGGTGGAAAATCCCACAAACCGAACTTTTCCCTGTTCTTGCCATTTCCGTACCAAGTCCAAACAGCCGCCAGGTCGAATACTCTCTTGCAGCAACTCGTAAGTGTTGATGCCGTGAATCCCCAATAAATCTACATAATCTAAATTTAGGTTGCGCAAGCATTGTTCGAAGGTTTCTTGAAATTGCGATGGGTCGGATTTGGGCGGAATTTTGGTTTGCACGATGAGGTCGTCTCGGGGAACTTGCGGCAAAATCTTGCCCAACTGCACTTCGGAAGTGCCGTATCCCCTTGCTGTTTCGATATGATTGATGCCTAACTCTAGGGAACGGCGAATTGTCGCTGTTAAATTTTGTTGGTTGTCTGCCGGAATATCCCGTTGTTCGATATCTTTCCAGGAATGTTGGTAACGCATTCCCCCGCAGGAAAATACCGGCATGGATAGTTCTGTACGTCCAAATCGTCGGTATTGCATGGTCAATTGGTGAATCGTTCTGGTCAGCTTAGGGCACTATCTTCCCTAGGGTAGTACGGGGGTTGGAAGATTTGCTGGCCAATTTCTGTACCTATCTAAAAAATCGATCGCGTTTTCATTGAGATTGTGCATGTTTTCCAAAAAAGAGCAAACAGCAGTGTTTCCCTATATTGGCTACGTTTACGTTTGATTTGAAAACGCTATCGCGATCGCTGGTTTGTTGTCACAGACAGGCTTATTTTGGCAGTTTTTACGGTAGGCAGTTTCCTAAAAAAAGAAGTAATGTAGTAGCAGGAAAACATCCTCGGTGTAGAAATTGGTAGAAAATTATGAACAAGTTCGGTATTTTTGCAGTTCCTTTGATGGTGGCAATTCCTCTTTTCGGCGTTACACCCGCTGGTTGGACTCAGAACGCTCCCATTCCTTCTGAAAATTCTTCCGAAGCGATGACGGAGGAAGAAAAAAAAGAACAATATATCAACAACCTCTATAATTTTTTGGAGCAAGAAAATTACGAGGAAGCTTTGTCCATAGCTCAAAACGAATTTAATGAAAAAGAGCATATTGCTACAGCACAAAAATCTTGCCAGCTTTTAGAAGATGGCGTAGCGAATGTTGAAGAATTGGCCAGTGGCTTGGTCAGCAATATTATCCAAAATATGGATACAAGTAATTTAAATGTGGAACAACGTTCCTTAGGAGAATATCTAGGCGTATCGATTGTTCTTAGCTCTATTTATTACTGTCCCCAACATCAAACAACTGTGCAAGAACTATTTATTCAATAGGAAATGCGGGCAAATAAGTTTATCGTAGAGTGGGCCATGCCTACTTTACAAAAACCAAGGGAATATTTTTCCAGGTATTTTGCCATGCGGGGAAACAAAATTGTTTTCTCGCTTTTCCCTATTTCCCCATTCAATATCGGGTTTTGGGAAAGCATACCATAAAATATAATCGTTTATTGTTTTTCTGTATATAGTAATTTCAAATCAAACGTGACAGGCGAACATTTCTATGTAGGGAGAAACGACTGTTTCTAATCTCTGGTATTGAAAAATAGTTAATTGCGATCGCTCGTTAGAAATTCAATTATGCTTTTAAAATATTGTCTTTCCGTACAATAGCAATATTATCTGGGATTAGAAAATTACGCAACTCGCCCATGCGATCGAGCAAACTAATTTATCCTACATTGGGCAGGTCAAACATTTTCCTTCGTTTTCCCCTCGTGGAAAAGCTCCGGCTTGGTCTTTGAGAAACGAAAGAAAAAAGCGAAATTTTTTTTCACTATCTCCCCAAATATGGTATTTTATTAGTAGACGCTTTTAGATAATGGGAATATACGAAATTTTCAAATTAAAGGCACTATTTCCATTATCTCTATTGTACGTCAAAAGTCTTCCAAAATCAATACCCCCTCGCCAAAAAATTTTATTTTCCCTATCGGAGCGATTTCCAAGCCAAAATCTATTGAGAATAGATATCAAACTGCGGAATGTAGGATTTATACCATTTCTAAAAAACAATGATTTTTTGGGATTTCCCGATTTCCCTGGTAGGGGCGCAACGCGCGAGCGCCCCTAAAAAATGCCCCTATTATTTCTTGCAGACTATTTAGGAAATGGTATTAATGAAAATAAGATTATTTTTTCTGGAGCAAAGATCGAGTTCAAAAAAACGCATGGTTTTCTAAATTTCCATTCCTACTTGTTAGCAGCCAAAGCCGCTTTGGGGTAGGCAATGCGTTTGTGGTGAAACTGTTGCCAAACTTGGACAAAGATTTCTGCAACTTTGGTTAATTCATCTCGGGTCAAGCCGGAATCAATTAACTGATTGTCTTGCCAGCGAGCGCGAATAATCTTTTTAACCATAGTTAGGGCTTCCTCTGGCGTAGCATCTTCTAAAGAACGCAACGCCGCTTCGCAGGAATCCGCAAGCATGACAATGCCAGTTTCCCGGGATTGGGGAATCGGACCTGGATAGCGAAAATCAGATTCGTTGACTTCCAGAGAAGGATCTTCTTTCGCACGCTGCAAGGCTTGGTAGTAGAAATAGGCAATGAGCATGGTTCCCTGGTGTTCGGGAATGAATTCGCGAATGGCTTTGGGCAAACGGCAGCGATTAGCCATGACCAACCCTTCGCTAACGTGTTTTTTAATAATTTCGGCGCTCTTCCAAGGATCGTCAATTTGGTCGTGTTTGTTGGGACCTCCCATTTGGTTTTCAATAAATCCTTGGGGATCGTGCATTTTACCGATGTCGTGATAGAGAGTACCAGCTCGCACCAATTCGACATTGGCTCCCAAGGCTTTGGCAGCAGATTCTGCCAGGGTGGCGACAAAGAGCGTATGTTGGAACGTCCCCGGTGCTTGCGCTGCCAGGCGTTTTAACATGGGTCGGTTGGGGTTGGCTAGTTCTGCCAGGCGAATGGGGGTCACGAGGTCGAACAGGTGTTCTAAGTAGGGGCTAACGCCCATGGCGACAACGCTCCAAGCCAATCCTGCCAAGCCGTACATGGCGGAGGTGGTACCTAGCGTATACCAAACGGTTTCGGCGGTGGCGCTGGCGATTAAAGCACCAACTAAGTATACGCCTCCTTGAGCGACACCAACCCCCAATCCTAGTAGGGCGAGTTCTTCGCGCGATCGCATTTTCCCGGCAGCAATGGAACCCACCAGACCGCCAGCAGCGGCGGCTATCAAGTAGCTAACATCGATTCCTAAGCCAATGGGTAAGACAGCGGTTAGCAAGACAACTACAGTGGCTCCTAGGGTAGATCCGTAGAAACTGCCCACCAACAAGCCAACGGCTGGCAAGCTCAAAAAAGAAGGCGCAATGGTGCCCAGTAGGGGGGCGCTCAAGCTTAAAATTAAGATTAAAAATCGGTCCCGACGACGGGCGCGACAGTAAAATTTACGTTCGACCAGTAGGTAAACACCGACGGAAGCGGCGACCACGCCACCCAATCCCAGCAAACCTCGCCAGTTGATACCTCGTTGGGTAAGGTCAAAGCGATCGAGCAGTACGAAATCTGCTTCGGTAATGGTTTCTCCAGATTCAACAATGACTTCCCCTTTACGAACCGATACTACGACCGGTTCAATAGCTTGAGCAGCTTGTTCGGCACGCCGGCGCGTTTGTTCTTCGTCTTTGACCAAGTTGGGTTGCAAAACTTGCAACAAAATTTCACTGGCGATTTCGTCAGCAGGAGAAGAAGCCCATTGTTTGACTTGCAACTGGACGGTTTCCCGTAAAATCCGATCGGGCAAGCCTGGGGGAATACCTTGGGTGAGGATTTCTGTAGCGGTTTGTTGAATTTGATTGCGGGTTGTTTCCCAAGTTTTGTCGGAAATTTCTAACAAGCGGGCATCGTAAATGCTGGGGATGCCCGTGCTGGTGTTGGGAGAAAGGGCGCTCAGGGCGCGAAAATATCTTTGTCGCGCTTGCTCAATGTCTTCTAGCAAGTTTTGAAATTCTTCTTTAGATAGCTGTTGGTGGGCACTTTTGAGCGCTGATAGGGCAGTTTGTGTCCGTTCGCTGGTAGTTCCCACCATGTTACTCAAACCGCGGTACAAGCCGGTAACAGCTTGCTCTCGTAGGGCGCTCACGAACTCTTCTTCCGTATTTGGCATGGGAGAGGGAGCGGTTTGAGCGGCGTTGGGTTGTTGGTTGCTAGGTACTTCTGAGGTGGAGGAAGGATGGTTGAATGGCTCTGGTTGTAGTTCTGGAGCAGAAGAAGGTAAAGATTTGAGAATTTGATTCCATTCCCAACCGTTAGCAGAGCGCAAATACCGCTGCGTTTCTAGAGAAAGAATGGAGGTGGAAACATAGGGAAACGGTCCTGCTATTTCTCGTAGTTGGTTGGCTTGCTCTAGCAGGCGTTTCAGGTTTTTGCGGATTTTTTCGTTGACGGTGTTGTCAATAGTTAGTGCTGGAAAAGCCCCAAAACGTGCGGCTTTGCGCTGTTGTTCGGTGGTGGCTGTGTCTATAACTTGCGCGGACTCGGGTGCCACAATGGTACGGGGTGCTTCGGTTCCAACATCTAATTTAGGTTGGTTGTAAAAACGATGCCCAATAGCACCGGTCAAACATACGGTCGCCAAGAGCGCAAAGACCGGCGAACTAATGCGTTGTGACTGGCGACGCCGAGATTTAGGGGGCACAGCATCACCACGATTGGCGGTGGTATCGGAGCTACCCGTGTGCTGGCGGCGTTTGTGTAGAGGAATTTGATGCCGCAATCTTTGTTCTGGCTTTGCTGCCGTTTCACCAGTAGAGGTTTTGTTTTGATCTACAGCCGAGGTGGCTTTTTTCGACGAAAAAACAGGATGCTCTGGTGAAGATTGATGCTGACAACTGGCCAGGTAGGAAAAACCTACAATTTTGGCAGCAATTTCCGGCCATTTTGCTAGCTGCCTGATTTGCCAAATCGGAGTTTTCATTTAAAACCTCCGAGCATGTAGAAACCGCGTCTGGTAGAGGCGAATGGCGGTTCGCTGGTTTTTTCCCAAAAAAACGACACGGCGCATGAATTTAACTCCTCCGATTCGGGGAAAATGGGAATTGGTATGGTACCCACTGAGTTCGGGTTTGAATAGTTGCAAACGCCGATTCTGCACGATTTCAAGCTCGCTTTGTTGGTGCGTTCCTGCCGGTTTTTAGGGGTAGTCGTGGCGTTACAGACGCTCGTGGGAGCTCAAACGCTTGCCCACTATAAATTCCGTCAAGTCCAAACCTAGATTCCTCAGCATTCACCAACCGGTGAGGTAAGTAGGTTAAGCGTCAAACGGCATACATACTTAGGCTGATTGTACTGACAAAGGTAGGCGGAAGAAAACTATCTATCTGGGTGCTTGACTATTATAAAAAAATTGCTCGATCGCTGGCTGCTTTTGGTAGCGATGGCGTAAAAAAATTATTGGTTGGTGAGGATAGACAATAACGCCTGTTTGAACTCGTTGGCGTTTGCGGGAAGTTGGCAGGTAGTTTGCCTAAGTCCGCAATTGACCGGCGGCTGCTACTGCAGGAAATGTCTCTTCCGTGGTGGTAGGAGCGATCGCGTTACCATCGACAAAAGTGCCACACCAGGCAGCAAGCAAGCGTACGGCCCAGCCACGCAACTGTTCCATCGAATCAACCCCCCATCGTTGAAGTAGAGGGGTTTCTTGCAAAGCAATTTCCCATCCTACTGGCAATTTGGCTATCCCATTGTAAGCCCCCGAGAAAGCGCCAGTGATGCTACCAACTAGGGCAGGTTGCTGGGAATGGCGAATAGCTCGGTTGATGGATAGATCGGGAAAATCTGGCGTACTGAGAAAACAAAAAAGTGCCTTCAGCACGGCCACTTCGCCTGGAGGGTGGTTGCTTTTGCTCAGAGTTTGAGCAACTTCGGCTAGAGATTCTTGGTTTTGCAGTCCTTGCTCTACGATTTCTAGAGAAGCTGGCAGTGAGTTTTCTGATTCCCATGTGGATAGCCACTGCCTTACCTGCCAAAAAAAAGTGGTTGGTTCTAGTTTTTCTTGCAGGATTTTGGCGATCGCGTATCCTACAATCAGGGCATCTACGCCCCGTCCCACCGATGTCCGAATGGTTGCGTGCAAACGGCTTTCGTCGTCGTGAAACCAGAGACCCAAGGGGATGGCAGCCATTGGGGAAATGGGTAGAGGGTTTGGTGGCTGCCAGTTCGGGCTGGTTGCCAACTGGCGGACCAAGGCCATGGTTTCTTGTCCACCTACAAACTCTGTTGCCGTATCTGTTTTTCTAGGTACGGATCGAACGGAACCTCCTTGGCTGCCCAACGTATCTCCGATAACCGCTGCCAAGAAGGCTCCTTGAAACCGATTCTTCAGGGAATCTTGCATATCCTCATGAAAACCTTTTGGAAGTTGGGAAAACCCCGTCTCTTCAGAGCGGGGATCGGTCGTAAAAGCTTTGAACGGTAGCAGCGAACGCGCTTTAAGATTCTCGACGCAAGTAGTTGGCCAATGCTTGCAACCCCAGCAAATAGCTATCTGTGCCCAAACCACTAATTTGGCCAATAGCTACTGGGGCGATAAAAGAGTGATGGCGAAACTCCTCGCGTCGATAGATATTGCTGAGATGTACTTCCACCGTAGGTAAATCTACGGCCGCGATCGCGTCTCGGATAGCTACGCTGGTATGGGTGTAAGCCCCAGGATTGATTAAGATTCCCTGGTACTGGCCTTGGGCCCCTTGGATCGCATCTACCAAGACGCCTTCATGATTGGATTGAAGGATTTCTAAGGTTACCTGAAGCTGCTGCGCCTCTTGCTTTAACCACTCGTTAATGCGCTCTAAAGTAACATGACCGTACACTCCTGGTTCGCGTTTTCCCAGGAGGTTTAAGTTCGGGCCGTGCAGTACTAGAATTCCAAGCAAAGTACGCAGAAGCTCCAGATTGTTCGTGCTTTACCGACGACGATAATAGATCGATTCGTCTACAGGAATTGGAATTGGTTCTAGCTCCGGTTGTGTTTCTGGACTTCGGAGCCCTTCAATTAGCTTGCGAACCCATTCCGTAATGTTGTCTAACACGTTTTCCAAGTAGTCCATCGAACCAACAGCTCCTTAACTGATGCCTAAACACGAGCTAGCTAACACGTTGGCTACCTAGCCAGGCAGTCGGACTATACGTCTGCCATTTTCGGTTTCTACCTTCGATCTTAACGAACAATCGCCATGTTTGCTTCCCCACCAAACTCATACCAGACAAAATTTTCCTTAAATTTTCTTCGGAGTTCCTACATTGGGGGTCGAAAGCGGTTTGCCTTCTAGGAACTTTGGCGATCGCTCGTTTGCCTGTTTTTCAGAAATGAAAAACGATCCAAGTATTGGTTTTCTTTCTATATTAACGTATCTTAGCACAGATATTTGGTAGGAGTTTGCGACGACAGGTGCTGCCCGCGATTGCCGATTATGCTGCTAGCATTTGACGGCGCAAATGGTCGATAGCGTAGCGAATGCTGGCATGGCGAATCCAGCTTCGTTGGGAAGTTTCTCCAAAGCGATGTTGGATGCTTTTCACCGTGCCATCAGGAGCTGCCAAACCGATATATACCAACCCAACGGGTTTTTCTGACGTTCCCCCTCCAGGACCGGCAATGCCAGTTACGCTCAATCCCCAGTGGCTGCCAAAATGTTTTTGAACGCCCAAGGCCATTTGTTCGGCTATCGCATCACTGACAGCTCCCTGGCTTTGCAAATCCTGTTGGGATATTTGTAGCAGGTTGCGTTTCACTTCGTTGCTATATGCCACGACGCCACCGAAAAAGACTGCCGAACATCCGGCGATTTCGGTTAGGGTTGCTCCTATGCCTCCTCCGGTACAAGATTCGGCTACTGCTAGGGTTTCCCCGCGCCTTTGCAATTGCTGTACCACGACCCCTGGCAAAGTATCTTCGTCGCTACCAAAATAATGGGAACCGGCAATTTTTCGCACTTGCCGGGAAATGGGTTCGATAACTTTCAAAGCTTCTGCTTCGCTGGCAGAGCGTGCCGAAATGCGCAACCGTACTTCTCCCATGCTGGCATAGGGAGCCACGGTGGGATTGTCCATTTGCAACAAATCCGCCACTTTTTCTGCCAAAGTCGATTCGGGAATTCCCCAAAACTTTAGCACTTGGCTATAGATAATTTCTTGGCCCCAACCCAGCGATCGCAAAAAATCCACCGCCGTATCGTGCCACATGCGCTCTAATTCCCGAGGAACGCCAGGAAACGTCAAAATGGTCAAATCTGATTTTGGCTGCCACATCATTCCCGGTGCCGTTCCCAGAGGATTGGGTAAAATTTGCGCCCCTTGGGGCAACCAAGCCTGTTTGCGATTGCTGGCCGACATGGAACGCCCGCGAGCTGCATATTTGCGCTGGATATCTTCCAAAACCTCCGGACGTTCTTCCAACGGCGTATCAAAAAATTCCGCCAACGTGGATACCGTCAAATCGTCTGGCGTTGGTCCCAAACCGCCCGTAATAATTAAAATCGAACTGCGATCGCTTGCCATCGCGATCGCATTTTTTAACCGCTGCGGATTATCTCCTACCACCGTCTGATAAAAATGCGGAATCCCTAAATTGGCTAACTGCTGCCCCAAAAAGCGAGAATTTGTATTGAGAATTTCTCCCAGCAGCAATTCCGTTCCTACGCAAATTACTTCCGCTGCCATAAATTTTTTGCCTGACCTACTTTTGCCTGACCTACGCCACCATCACGAACGATCTCTATTTTGCTGTCTGCCAGAGGTTGCTTGTTCCCGATTTCTCTGAGCGCGTACCCGTTGCCACACCTTCCAACACGTATAAAAAAGCAACAGCGTCGCCGCCAAAGCATAGGCGCGGCCGCTAGGCACTCCTGAAAAAGCCAGCGCCAGTCCCCCCAGCCATAGTGTTAAAGCATACATAAACAAAACCGTCAACCTTTGCGACAGTCCTGCCGCCAACAAGCGATGGTGTAAATGGCTGCGGTCTGCCAAAAAGGGAGACTTTCCGCTTTTTAACCGGGAAATAATCACCGCCGACATATCAGCAATGGGCAAAGCCAAAATTAAATACGGCAGCAAAACTGCCGTTACCGCCGTTCCTTTCAGCAAACCAATGACACCTACCCCAGCCAGGGTAAATCCCATATAGTACGCTCCTCCATCGCCCATAAAAATTTGTGCGGGATTGAAATTATAGCGCAAAAATCCCAAGGCACCTCCTGCCAAAGCCGCAGCAATCAAAGCTGCTGCCGGTTGTTCCATAAACAGGCTCACCACCAACATCACCACAGCCGCAATGCCAGATACGCCAGCCGCCAATCCATCTATGCCATCGATCCAATTAATGGCATTTGCCATTCCCACCAACCAAACGGCCGTCAAAATAGCCCCCAACCAATCGGGAAGCATTAGCAATTCCCCTCCAAACGGGTTGCTGATAAATTCAATGCGCACGCCTACAACCCAAGCTAGCAGGGCAACAACAACTTGTAAGAACAAACGGGTTAGCGGAGATAGATGGAATAAATCATCTGCCAAACCAATCAAAAAGAAGGCGAGACCGCCAATGGTCACGCCCCAAATTTCATATTCGGCTTTGGGACCGAGAAGGTTGCCCTGAGCATCGACAAATCCCCCCATCCACCAAACCATGAGTAAAGCCACCAAGGTTCCCACAAAAATGGAGATACCTCCCAAACGGACGATGGGTTGCTGGTGGACTTTACGCCGGCTGGGTACGTCTACATAGCCACTGGCCATACCAATATGCTTCACAAGGGGGGTACTCCAAAGGACCACCAGGTTGGATACCAGAAAAGCAACTAAGTGATAAATCTCTTGAGGCATTTGTGAAGGGAAACGATCGGGCTAAGCTGGGCAGCAGACCTTATTGTAACCGCAAGGATATGGAAATGCCGATGCCGACAAACGGGGAAAAGCCAGCTTTTTGGCCGGCCTTTGACCCGCTAGCTATGGATAGCTACTGTAGGGGACCTTTTAGGCAGGAGTTGCTACAGGCATGCTTAGATGGGGATACAGAGGGAAGCGATCGCACAAGTTGGCCACTCGTTGGCGACAATCAGTTTTTACCGATTCATCCTCTGGATTCAACAGCATATCGGCAATAATATTGGCAATTTCGATAAATTCATCGGTCCCCATGCCACGGGTGGTCACCGCTGGCGTTCCCAAACGCAAACCGCTGGTCACAAAGGGAGATTCCGGATCGAACGGCACCGTGTTTTTGTTGGCAGTGATATTGGCTTCGCTCACCAACTTATCAGCCCGTTTGCCGGTCATGCCGATGCTGCGCAAATCTACCAAAACCAAGTGGTTGTCGGTGCCACTGGAAACGGTATCCAGTCCCCGTTGTTGTAACTGACCGGCTAAAGCCCTGGCATTGTCAATGATTTGAGCGGCATAGGCTTTAAATTCCGGTTTCAAGGCTTCCCCAAAGGCAACGGCTTTACCGGCAATGACATGCTCTAAGGGACCGCCTTGGCTGCCTGGAAATACAGCTTTATCGAATTTTTTGCCAAGTTCCAAATCGTTGGTCAAAATCAGACCGCCACGGGGACCACGCAGGGTTTTATGGGTGGTGGTGGTGACCACATGGCAATGGGGAATGGGATTGGGATGGTGGCCGGCGGCTACCAAACCAGCAATATGGGCAATATCTGCTAGCAGATAGGCTCCCACTTCGTCGGCAATTTCCCGAAATTTGGCAAAGTCAATGGTGCGGGGATACGCCGAGTAGCCGCAAATAATCATTTTGGGCTGGTGTTTTTTGGCTAAAGCCCGCACTTCGTCGTAATCTAACTGTCCGGTTTCGGCATTGACACCATAGTGTTCTACGTGGAACCATTTGCCGGAAACGTTAACGGGAGAACCGTGGGTTAGATGTCCGCCGTGGGACAGATCCATCCCCATGATGGTATCTCCTGGTTTGAGCAGGGCCAAAAATACAGCAAAGTTGGCTTGAGCTCCAGAGTGTGGTTGAACGTTGGCATGGGCCGCACCAAACAGTTCTTTGGCCCGCTCGATGGCCAAACTCTCTACTTCGTCAATGAATTCACAACCACCGTAGTACCGTTTGCCGGGCAAGCCTTCTGCATATTTATTTGTTAGTACAGAACCTTGAGCGGCTAGCACCGCAGCCGATGTAAAATTTTCGCTGGCAATTAATTCTAAGTGTTGGCGTTGGCGTTGCAGTTCTTTATCGAGCAGTTCGGTTACGACTGGATCGGTTTCGCCTAGAAAATCTAAGTTGGTTTTAGTCACAGAGTGTCTTCCTCCGTCTTGAATTCGTCACAACCGACGCTATGGGTCTATTGCAGGTTAAACCTTGAGGGGTCGTTTTCCCCAGCGTCGGTTCTGGCTCCCCAGGGTTTTACTATACCTCTATTTCCGTCCGGAACGAACGCGATTTCTTTCGGGAAACCACTTTTTAGATTTTTGTGTACTCGGTTTTCCCTGCCCGAATCTCCCTTTTGTCTTGGCTTACAATGGAATTAAGCAGAAATATTTTTTTTACACAGTTAAGGAGAAACGGGTTATGTTGGTTATTTTAATGGACGATCGCATTGTTTCCCCACAAAAAGTCTGTTCGAGTTGTCTCATGGCAAACGAACACGGTCAACCCCGTTGGCGGCAAGGACGACTTAGCTGCGGACATCCGATTCGCAAGTTGACCGAACACCAGGCTGACCAGTACGAATGTCAAATGGGTTTTCGCATCGCCTCGATTGATTCTCTGTAGGGGCAGCTGATGCCCTCGTTGGCAGGTGGAGCCTTCAGAAAGGGGAAGGCAATGGACCGGAATACCATTGGCACTGCTTGTAGAGATTGGGTCGGTTGCTGGGAAGTTGGCATCCTCGCTGAAATCCGCTGGAAACTGCGTTATTGTAAAATTTGTATATATCAATTGTCTTTTGCTTGGCATTTTGAGGAGAAAAACTTATGACTTGGCGCCAATCGACAACTCCAGGACAACGGATTCTTGCCTGCCTTCCCTATTTGTTGCCTCTTTTGGTAGTGACAGCACGCTTTAGCACACCTTTACTCAGCCAATTTCCATTTCTGCAAGTTTTCTTTATTCCCATACTTCCTTTATTGCAAATATACCGTGTAATTCCTTTCGCTTCGTTGATTGCTTTTGTTGCATTAATTTTTCTGGTGGTTAGAAATACCAATATTGCTCATTTTATCCGCTTTAACACCATGCAGGCGATTTTGCTAGATATTGGTTTAATTTTATCTAGCTTGCTTGTGACATTGCTCATCGAGCCTATAAACAATCAGTTGCTCCAGGATACTCTAGAGAATACCATTTTCCTGGGTGTGGTTGCTGCTGTGGTGTTCAGCGTTGTGCAGTCTCTGCGCGGTTTGTATGCAGAAATTCCCACGATTTCCGATGCGGCATACCTACAAGTACGTTAATTTGGTCGCTATAAGGATAGCCAAAAGTGACTGTTCGCTAGCTAGGTTTGGCTACCACAAAATTTTCTAAAGACCCGATACCTTCGATGTCTATCCGCACGCGATCGCCTACTTGCATGGATCCAACGCCCGCTGGCGTGCCGGTTAAAATTACATCTCCAGGCAATAAGGTCATAATCTGGCTGATATAGGCGACTAAATTTTCCGGGGCAAAAATCATTTCATCAATGGATGCCGATTGCACCGGTTGTGGGTTGCCGCTAAAAAAGGTTTGCAGTTGTGCTCCCGGGCTAATTTCGCGCACGATCCAAGGTCCGAGCGGACAAAAGGTATCGAATCCTTTGGCCCGGGTCCACTGACTGTCTTTTTGCTGCAAATCCCTGGCGGTGACATCGTTGGCAATGGTATATCCCCAAATTTTTCCTGGGGCGGCTTCTAGAGGACAATCGATACAGGTACCGCCAACAATCAATGCCAGTTCCCCTTCGTAATCCAGCTGTTGCGATTGCGGTGGATATTGAATGGCAGCATGGGTAGCGATCGCGGTGGTGGGTGGTTTGAGAAACAACAACGGCTCTTGAGGCAGCGAACTTCCCATTTCTTCAGCATGTTGGGGATAGTTTTTGCCCACAGCTACGATTTTAGAAGGACGACAAGGCGCTAGGAGTTCGTAGGTATCTGGCTCTAGCTGCAACTCGGTTGGTTGTCCTTTCATCCAGGGAGGGGCATCCAGTACCTTAACCCCTAAATCTGGCTGTAAGGAACCGTAGTAAATTTTTTCTTCTGGGGTTTTGACTCGAACGTAGCGTTGTACCATCAATCTATTCTACACTAATAAGTGCTGAAATCAAGGCTTTTGGGGGCTGGGCGTGGCTTATCGAACTCTCTATGCCCGAGGGTAATGGGCGAAACCAGCAAAAACATACAAACGATACCAAACATACTAGATAGTTTGGGGATAGAGATCCTTGGAAAAGGAACTAAAAATAGTGTACAATTAAAGGCTTGCTATATTGTAAATCCTTGCTGTTTCTTTCACTGGGTCGCTGGTTATTGACCGCTAGAAACAGCCGCCGAGACCAAAGGGAGGTAATTCCATGACAAGATACTACGAAACCATGTATATCCTGCGCCCCGATTTGGGTGAAGAACGGGTGCAGCAATCCATTGAGAAGTATGAAAATATCCTGCGCGAACAGGGAGCCACAGCCATCGAAAGCCAGCATCGCGGCAAACGGCGTTTGGCTTACGAAATCCAAAGACATCGCGAAGGAATTTACATTCAACTCAACTACGAAGGGCAAGGCGCAGAAGTAGCTCCCCTAGAGCGGGCTATGCGTATAAGCGAAGAAGTAATTCGTTACCTGACTGTCAAGCAGGACAAACCTGCCTCTACTTCCGAAACAGAAACACCGGAAACTCCCGGGGAAGCGGCGGCAACAGAAGCTGCCAGCTAGTTCTTGCTACAATTCCCAAAATGTGCTATAAATATGAATTTGGCTTTTGCTACTGCTCGGATCGGGTCTTATAAGCAAAATGCTGGCGAAGAAGTAGCAGGCAGCCAGCTACCTGTACGGCAAACAAAATTAACCCCACCATGACTTACGCAATTATCGAAACTGGCGGCAAACAATTGTGCGTAGAACCTGGTAAATTCTACGACGTAGAGAGGCTGAACTTAGAACCAGGAGAAACCCTAACCATTGACCGCGTATTGCTTGTGGAACATGAAGGCAATACCCACATCGGTCAACCTACTGTAGAAGGTGCTACTGTAGAAACAAAGGTTCTGGAACAACGTCGCGGACGCAAAATTATTGTGTTCAAAATGCACCGGAAAAAGAACTACCGGAAAAAACAAGGGCACCGTCAAGAGTTGACGCGCCTGTTTGTTCAATCCATCAGTCTCAATGGAGAAACTCTCGCACAGGCAGAAGCCGAACCTGCTAGCGAACTCGACCAAGAGCAGTTAGAAGATTCGGAAGTGCCTGAAATGGTAGAAGCGGCGGATTCCACAACCGAATAAATGGGCATAACTGTCTAACTTGATTTTCAGCGAGGCAATTAAGGAGAAACGATGGCTCACAAGAAAGGAACAGGCAGTACTCGTAACGGTCGCGACTCAAATTCAAAACGCCTAGGAGTCAAGCGGTTTGGCGGTGAAGAAGTAAGAGCTGGCAATATTTTGATCCGCCAACGGGGAACCAAGTTCCACCCTGGTAAAAACGTTGGTCGCGGCAACGACGATACCCTATTTGCTCTCATTGATGGCGTTGTCACCTTTGAACGTCGTGGCAGAAGCCAGAAAAAAATTAGCGTTTATCCGCAACCGGAAACTGGCGTAACTTCCGAAATGCCAGCAGCATCTCGCTGAGGTGTGTAAATATTTGCTAATTTGATTTCCCGCGATCGCAATGTCCGCGATCGCGGGAATTTTTTTGTTGGAGATGGTTATTGAGATTGTTGCTGTGGTTGTGGGGATGGCGACTGCCAGCATCCTCGGTTACCCGCTCTATATCCAGATCCGCGCCATTGGGGAATGCCATTTTCATCCCGTAGCGTCACCACTTGGTCTTGATGGCGAATTTGGGAGGCAACGAGCTGTTCCGTACCGGCCAAATTAACGCGAGACCCGGTCACTTCAATGCGATCGCCAGCTTCCAGAGACGTCCCAGCTTCGTTCAAATACCAAGATGGACCCACACGCACGAGCATTGTCTCGGTTTGGGAGCCATTAGATGGTTGCAACCGCAAATGAATCCCTTGTGGCATATTGCTGGTTTGATTTTGGTTGCCTACCCAATTGCGATTGGGGGTATAGCTCAGTTTTTCGCTAACCGTACCGCGAATCGTTTCTACTGTCGCCGGATTGTACATACGACCGGAATCGTTGCCAGAACCATATCCGCGATCGTGATGGGGACCGCGACCGCGATCGGAACCGCGACCGGGTCCACGACCGGGTCCACGACCGCGACCGGGACCGCGACCACCACCAGGACAAGCCGTAGGTTGCTGGGCTAGAGTTGGTGTAGTAGAACCCGACATACCTTCGCTATTGCTATTGCTGAGAGCAATAGTGGGCGCTATATCCCAAATCCATCCAGTCAGACCAACGACAGTTGCTCCTAGGAAAAGTTTTTGCAGGATGCGATTGTTACTCATCATTCCCTCCTTGTTCAGCTGGCTTTTATCTTTCTATATTTATATTTCTTTATTTTTATATTAAAATCTCCCCTTACCTGTAGAGTCAAGGGACAGCAACGAAAATTCATTTAAAATAATGAAACCATACAGAGTAGATCCAGCACGATCTGGGATTCCATATTTATGGTATGTCTGAGAATGACGTGTTTGGAAAAAATTTAATTATGTTTCCAGTTCATCGCCCTCGCCGTTTGCGTGCTTCTGCCGACCTGCGCCGCATGGTTCGGGAAAATGTGGTGACCACCAATGACTTGATTTATCCCCTCTTTGCCGTACCAGGAGAAGGAGTTGCTCAAGAAGTCCCTTCCATGCCTGGGGTTTATCAATTGTCCGTTGACAAAATTGTAGCGGAAGCCAAGGAAGTCTACGATTTGGGGGTTCCCAGCATTATTTTATTCGGGGTTCCCGAACAGAAGGATAACGAAGCCACAGGAGCTTGGCACGATTGCGGTATTGTCCAAAAAGCCACCCAAGCTATCAAAGAAGCTGTTCCCGATTTGGTTGTAGCAGTGGATACCTGTTTGTGCGAGTACACCAGTCACGGTCACTGTGGATACCTACAAGAAGGTGATTTGGTCGGTCGCGTGTTAAATGACCCCACCTTGGACCTGTTGAAGAAAACCGCCGTCTCCCAAGCCCAAGCTGGTGCCGATATTATTGCTCCTTCGGGAATGATGGATGGATTTGTGCAAGCGATTCGTGGGGCTTTGGATGAGGCAGGATTTCAAAACACGCCGATTTTATCCTATGCAGCGAAATACGCTTCTTCTTACTACGGTCCTTTCCGAGATGCGGCGGAGTCGAGTCCCCAATCGGGCGATCGCCGAACCTATCAAATGGATCCTGCCAACAGCCGCGAAGCGCTCAAAGAGATTGCTTTGGATATCGAAGAAGGAGCCGATATGCTCATGGTGAAGCCGGCTTTGGCTTATATGGATGTGATTTGGCAGGTGAAACAAGCGACCAATTTGCCTGTCGCTGCTTACAATGTTTCTGGAGAATACTCCATGGTCAAGGCAGGGGCGCTCAATGGCTGGATTGACGAACAACAAGTGGTTCTGGAAACATTGATGGCGTTCAAGCGTGCCGGTGCCGATCTAATTTTGAGCTACCATGCAAAGGATGCGGCTCGTTGGTTGTCAGAACAATAAAGGATTTCAACAGGCAAAATGTTATTGTTTGCGGACATAGTTCGCGGCGTTCGGACCACAGTTTTTGGGAATGGCTGCGTTGGCTGTGTCCGCAAGTTGCTGCCCATTCCTACAGATATCCGCGATAGACAAATTCTCTTAAATAGCGATCGCGAACTGCCTATGGGATAGCTTCTTAGATGTCATAAAAAATCAATAATTTGGTCGTTCGTCCTGGGGAAATCCCACAAATTCTTATAGTAAAATCGAAAAAACATTTTCCTAGAAGATTGAATTCCATTCCAGGCCAACACGAACAATTTGTTGGTTGGATAAGAGAACCTGCAAACCGTTGGAAGATTTTTTCCACCAACGTCGTTGTTTTGCTAGTTATGTACTTGCGGTTGTCCAATCTTCTATCGAACATACGCGATCGCTGTAGATAACACAGGAAAACCAAATTAATACGAAATCTCCAAATTTTCCCATCAAGGACTTGCCTAGGATGGTTTTCACGAACCAAGCGAGACGCTTCGCGAACAATTTTTTAGGAGTTCAGCTCTTATGGATGGCAGCCATATTCAATTTGAAACATGCAAATCCAAAGTAGATTTTCCACAATTGAAATCTTTATTGGACGAGACAGCCTTTTGGGCACGAGAACGCGAAATTCAAGATTTAGAAATTGCGATCGCACATAGCTATCCGGTGGTTACGGTTTGGGACCAACAACATTTAATTGGTTTTGCCCGCGCCACCTCAGATGGTGTCTATCGCGCCTGCATTTGGGATGTGGTTATCCATCCCCAATATCAAGGAAGGGGATTGGGTCAAAAATTAGTCGAAACCACGATTAGCCATCCCCATCTATCGCGAGTAGAACGAATTTATTTGATGACGACTTACCAACAGCAATTTTACAAGCGCATTGGATTTGAGGAAAATTCAACCACCACCATGGTTTTGCATGCCGATGCTTGGACTACTCAGATGAGTGTTGGTAGTTCCCCCTCTTCAGCCAACATTGAAGCTGGCTGAGTTGGGAAGGGTTTTGTGGGTCGGCTACTGCTTGCAAGCGACCACCCATTAACTCTAGCAAGCTTTGAGAAATCCAAATTTTGACTTCCGAGGACAAATTCGGGCGATCGCTGGTGATATACTGTTTTTTCTGGGGTAATTCCGTTGGTGGTTCCCATTGAAAGCGATCGACAGCTTCATGCCAAGCCTCAATAGGAGGTGAAATTTCAATGGCGATCGCCATTTGTTCTCCGGTATCGTTTGGATGAGCTTGCACGTAAATTTCTCCTTCTTTCATTTGTCGGATCGTTGGGTCTACCAAATTGACCAAAGCTTGGGTCAAGCGAGTGCGATCGGCGACGACGTGAAATTCCGGTGGATCGGTGGGGATGTGCAGGCGAATATTGTTGTTTTTTGCCTGTAAGTGTGTAAATTGTTCCAATTGCTGAAAAACTTCCGCTACAGAAAGGGATTCAAATTTTAATGGGTCTCTCCCATATTCGCTTCTAGCCACCTGTAGCAATTCATCCAACATCTCAACCATCCGAATCGCCGATTGATTGGCTTGGTTGAGAAATTCCCGTTCTTCTTGGGGGTTTTCGCACAAGTCCTCCAAAACCAACTGATGGGAACCAATCATACGATTGAGCGGCGATCGCAGTTCGTGAGATACCCGTGCCAAAAATCCCCCCTTAAATTGGCTCATTTGCCAAGCTGTTTCGCAGTTCCACTGAGTTTGGCGCAGTTGTTCCGAAAGGCTTTCTACTCGATTTTGTAAAGTAGCTACACTTTCTTTGGGAGATGGGGAACGAGATTTGCTGTTGGTTGAGGAAGGCCCTAGACGACGTTGCCACCACCAACTACCGACAATTCCGATTCCCAAACCCACGAGCAAAAATAACCAATTACTCCATACCACAACAAAATTCCTGTTTGCTGAACATTCCTATAAAAACAATCCTTAGTTCTTTATTTCTGTTTCTAGTGGCTTTTGTCAAGGTGTAAATGCGATCGCTCCTTGGCGTAATACTTCCCAACGACCATCGCGCCACGCTACGACGGTAGACGGGTGTTTGCTGGGTTGGGGTGCTTGTTGCCAAAGTTGAAGGTCAGGAACCAAAACTGAAGGAAATGCCTGCATAATATCTTCTATAAATATCAAAGGAGGTTCGCCACTGCGGTTAATGCTGGTTGTCGCTAGAGGACCAGTGGCATTGAGAATATCGACAGCCAGTTGGCAATCGGGAACTCGTACGCCAATAGTCGTGGGATTTTGGGGATTCATTTGTGGCGGTACGGATGCCGAAGCTGGCAGGACCAGGGTTAGTTGCCCTGGTAAATATTTTTGAGCAACGGTTTGCCAAATTTGAAATTCCTGTTCGGTTCCCCGAACGTACGGTAAAAGACTATTAAAGGTGGTCCCCATCAATACCAAAGGTTTTTCGTAACTGCGTTGCTTGGCTGCATAGATAGACTCAGCGCGATCGGGTCTAGCCGCCAAAGCCGGTACGGTATCGGTGGGAAAAGCAATCAAATTGCCAGCGTTCGCACCTGCAATTAAAGCCTCAAAAGATACCTGGGTCATAGTCGATGGTTGATACTGCAAACAAAACGGTCTGTGCTTTAGATTTGGGGAGTTACCGAGCTTGAAATTTAATAATTCTACTATCTCCCCTCCATTTAATATACAAAGATTGTCTTTAATGTAAAATTTTATACAGAATTAATTGCCCTTCTTTCAAAAATTCGCTAAGATCCAAATAGAGAAGAAATTGAGTCTTCAGTATGCGGGTGGTAGCGATGGTGCCGCAATGTGACCGGCCACAGCTGCCGCCGGTCCCCTTGCCAAGGCTTCAATATACTGTTTTGACCCGGATAAAGCAAAAGCTAGATTCAAAAAGCTTTTTAATCCCATCAGTTTCACCATTTGTTGTTTTGTAGAATTTAGGATAATTTGATTATGAAACTCACCTATCGTGGTCTCAGCTACGAATACGACCAACCGACTCTAGACATGGAAGAAGAAAAGGTGGGTGGTAAATACAGAGGACAAGCATGGCAACTCCGCTATCCTCGACATATTCCCACCACCGAACCTAAAGACAATCTCAAATATCGTGGTGTTGCTTACGGTACAGATGCTACGGGGAAAGCGGTACCGGTTCAGGACCAACCCCAGCAAGACAAAACAGCTACCAATGTTCCTTCTGCTGCTTTGCTAGAAGATATGGCCAGATTACACCACGAAAATATCTGTCGCCGTTTAGAACATCGCCTGCAAGTAGCTAAAGAAAGAGGCGACGAGATGTTGGTGAAAGCTTTAGAAGAAGAACAAAAACAAATGGTTTGTTCCTCCCACTAAAGGCAATTCCAAACCATAGGTAGACAGTAATCGGGAGTATCTCTTGAGATACTCCTTGTTTGTTTTGAAGGTTATTTGGTTTGGGATGTTGTGGTTGATAGCTGGCAAAACCAATCGATGGCTTGCCAAATTTCTGGTAGTACGTTGGCTAAGGCATGGTCGCTGTCTAGTTCCTGGAGGATAACCCAAGGTCGAGATTTGGCAAACTGGTAGCTAACCCGTATGGGAATCACTTTGTCATGACGACCGTGGAGTAGCAAGGTGGGAACTGGACGTTGTAATTGGGATTCGCTGTATTGACGCAAATCGCTTAAAAAGTGGTAGCTGAGGGGAAGGTTTTGTTGGTAAGCGTAGTGGTACACGGAAAGGCTACCTTGGGTTTGCCAAGTACGTATGTCTTCTGGTTTTAAGCTGGGTAGCCAGCAATCTAAAAATTGAAAGGCTGGTGCTAGCAGGACAATTTGACGCACTTGCGGGGATTTTTCGGCTAGCCAAGCTGCTGTCAGACCGCCAAAACTAGAGCCAATGATGGTGACTGAGTTGGGGGAGTTGGGGAGGAAATTAGCAACTTGCTGTAGCTGGCGCGTGAGGCTGAGGTGAAAGAAATCTCCTTGGTTTAAATCGGGGATTTCTAGGGAATATCCCAAACTAGCAAAACAATCGCGCAGGTAGCTGGCTTTACGAGATTGAGGACCGGAAGCAAATCCGTGTAAATAAATATACATGGGATTTTTGCGATCGCTACCAGCTACAAAACGCCTTTAGAACTGGGAATTAAATCGGCGCGTCGGGGGTCAATTTCTACAGCCATCCGCAAAGAACGGGCAAAGGCTTTGAAGGTTGCCTCGATAATGTGGTGGGAGTTGATCCCATCTAGTTGACGCAAATGCAGGGTCATGAGGCTATTATTGGCGATCGCGATAAAGAATTCGCGCACCAATTGCGTATCGTAGGTACCGACGCGCTGGGTAGGGATGGTTAAACCATAATTCAAGTGCGGACGTCCGGATAAATCGAGGGCAACCTGTACCAAAGCTTCGTCTAAAGGGGCTAAAAAATTGCCGAAACGGACAATTCCTTGGCGATCGCCCAAAGCTTGCCACAAAGCTTGTCCCAAAGCAATGCCCACATCCTCGTTGGTGTGGTGGTCGTCGATTTCAATGTCGCCTTGAGCTTGGATATTGAGGTCAAATAACCCGTGGGAAGCCAATTGGTGCAGCATGTGGTCCAAAAAAGGAATGCCTGTATCGACCGTACAGTTCCCTTTCCCGTCGAGGTAGATGCTGGCTGTAACGTCGGTTTCCTTGGTGGTCCTTCTAACAGAGGCTTGGCGCTGAATTTCGGTTGCCTTGGCACCATCGCCATTTGCTGGGGAGGAAGCTGCCGTTTGTTGGTTTTGGTTTTGGGTGTGCATGGTGTCCGTTCCTCGCGTTCGATCGTTCGATGAGCGATCTTATCGATCTATTATCTAGTTTTTGCCCATGAAGTTTGTAGAAATACGTTGTCACTGTCGAAAAACTTCGTTAACATTAATTAACAGAACTTTAGAAAATTATAGACGGGGGTAACATTATGCAGGACAATACCAATCGCAATGCTTGGAACTGGGGCTTCACCGCTGGAGCTGAAAACTGGAACGGACGTCTAGCCATGCTTGGCTTCATTTCCGCCCTTGCTGTGGAATTGATTACCGGCCAAGGTGTTCTCCACTTCTTAGGCGTTATGTAAAACCAAGCTAGCCAGGTACGTAATTTTGCTCGAGCATAGCTGCACAAAATCGTCCCTTGGCTGCTATTCCTTCCTTTCTTCTTTTTTAACAACCTGTGGTTTTCCTGAAAATATACATATAGCTGGGAGTTTTTGGCGAATCTCCCAGCTTTTTTTGGTTTTTGCTTGCCTACATAACGATTCAGAGATGGACAAACAGTTGGTTGACCCCCAATTTCAGGAGCAAAGCTGGTTTTGGGGGCATCCAGACAAGGGATTGTATAAAATCCAGAACACCCCAACCAGTAATTAGCGGATGTATTCTTTCAAGATGCTGTTTCGATTGGGATGGCGTAGCTTCCGCAGGGCCTTGGCTTCAATTTGGCGAATCCGTTCCCGGGTGACGTTAAAGGTCTGACCAATTTCTTCTAAGGTTTTCATGCGACCGTCATCCAAACCATAACGCAAGCGTAAAACATCCCGTTCCCGGGGGCTTAGCGTATCGAGAACGCATTCCAAATCTTCCCGCAGCAAATCTTTGGAAACTTCATCTTCTGGAGTTTCCCCGTCGGATTCGATGAAGTCTCCCAACCGCGAATCTTCTTCTTTGCCAATAGGCGTTTCTAGAGAAATGGGAAGTTGCGCTGACTTGGCAATAAAACGCAACTTCTCAATGGTCATTTCCATGCGCATAGCAATCTCTTCCTCGGTAGGCTTGCGCCCCATTTCTTGAGAAAGAAGTTTCGTGGTTTTCTTGATGCGGGAAATGGTTTCGTACAAGTGAACGGGCAGGCGAATGGTGCGGGATTGATCGGCGATCGCCCGGGTAATGGCCTGACGAATCCACCAAGTTGCATATGTGGAAAACTTATAGCCTTTTTCGTGGTCGAATTTTTCCGCAGCTCGAATCAGACCCAAGCTCCCCTCTTGAATCAAGTCTTGGAAAGAAAGACCTCGATTCATGTATTTTTTGGCAATGGAAACCACCAAACGCAGGTTCGACTGCACCATTTTATCTTTGGCGCGCCGCCCTATATGCAAACGCCGGCGGAACTTGGACGTATAGCTTTTGATATGGTTTTCCCAGCTTTTCGTTAGCGTCAAGCTGGTTTCGTTCGCTTCAGCCAGCAACGAATCCAGGAAAGAATTGGCCACCAACACCACTAGCAAGAGGCGATTTTGTGGGGTCGCTTGTGCCACCTGAGCGATCGCTGCCAACAGGGAGTTGACTTTGTTTTCCAATCCCAGTTCTTGTAGGCGAACCACCTCTGCCCATTCCGAATGTTTGGGGTCGCGGCCCAAACATTCGCCCATGTGTTCGCGGATGCGTTCCAAAGCCAACAGATCGGAAATCTGACGTGCTAGTTCGATTTCTTCGTCAGCTCGCAGCAGTCGAGTTCGTCCAATCTCTTGTAGGTACAAGCGAATAGAATCTTCCGTATAGTGTTTTTTCTTATCGCTATCTTCGCTGCGAGATGAACTAAGCTTGCCAGACTTATCACTCTCTAGATCGGTCCGATCTTCCAATAAAGCCTTGCTAGCCGCCTCCAAAGTTTCTTTGGATATAGAGTTAGGGTCATCCTCGCTTTCGTTTTCTTCGTTTTCCAGGATCTGCAATTCTTGTTCGAGAGGTTCGACTGACTCTAACTCAGTGCGATCGATGGTTGCGAGTACGTTATTTGTCTGGTTCATGCCGCGTTCCTCATACTCCTTCTAAAAACTTCAACAACTAGATAGAACAATGTATGTTCGAACGGCCTGTGGCTGTACCCACAGAGGGGATAGCCACGGGGGAGACTACGGGCTAGACGTAGTCCAAATCGTTCGTTTGGGGAATAAGCCCGATCGCATTTCTTTTGCGGGATGAGATAAATTTTTTGTCCACCTTAAATAACTAACAGTCCTTTCCGAAAACTGGGAATGGAACTGATGGACTACCACTGCGGAAGACCTTTCTGATTGTAGCTTTTTTCACCAAAAATGTACGATTCATTATTAAGATTTCGTTTGAATTTTAGCAGTTTCCTATGGTGCCTCCCTCCTTAGGAGGCAGTACCATTGCTTTGGCGGTGGGGATGGCTGTAGGGGAAACTTCCCTAGGCTAAAAAGGTGTGCGCTCGCTAGGGCGATGGTCTCCTTACTACCAGTTTGAAATGAAAGACCATCGCAGTTGCTCCCGTTTGAGCATACTCAATTCCTTCCGATCTCACATCGGCGGGGATGGAACATTGAGGATTTCTCCCCGAATCGAGTTTTCATAAAGTGCCTCGATCGAGTTTTAACACAAGCAGAAAAAAATGACATACATGTTGGTTTGCCAAGGAACAATTTTAGAGAAAATTTTGATTTTAGCAATCCCCCGTTTTTAAATTGGGGGGGTATCCCCCCTATATGCGATGCCCTTTTTCATTTTTTTTCTGAATTCGAGTTGTTGTCAGAGCTAGAAGCATCTCCACCTAAGGGCGAAGTATCTACATCCAAGGTGGACTCTTCTACTGCTTCCGATTCCTCTGTTTGAGCCAATAAATCCGACCCATCGTCCACATCATCATCGCTTGGCGGTGGTTCTAGCCGTTGAATTTCAATTTCTTGCAAACGCGGCCCCTCTGCAGAAATCACTCGCAACTGTAAATTTTTATATCTGAGGGTGTCGCCAACCACAGGAATTTTTTGCAACTGATAAATTGTAAAACCACCTAAAGTTTGATATTCATCCGTAAGCGGAAAATCGAGATTTAAAACTTCATTGACATCTTCTAAATTGGTTTGCGCCTGGACCAAAAAGGTTCGCTCGTCTAAAATCCGAACGTTGGAAGATTCGTTGCTATCGACATCGGAACCACCAATAATTTGCGCTACCAGATCGTCAATGGTCAGCAATCCGGCTGTACCGCCAAATTCATCCACGACAATCGCCATTTCCTGATGGGTACGGCGACGTTCGTTATGGGAAGGATAGGTAGTGCGCAAACGCTGCATTAGGGGTAACAGCTCGCTGAGGTAGGTATACTCAGGTACAAAGCGAGCTG
The DNA here is from genome assembly GCA_964477525.1 of uncultured Geitlerinema sp. GTDB lineage: Bacteria > Cyanobacteriota > Cyanobacteriia > Cyanobacteriales > PCC-9228 > PCC-9228. Next base: position 68,976 of record CAYZHY010000002.1, read on the forward strand.
GTTTCATCCAACTTTCAATGGGAGAGGTCAAATCGAGGGTACCTTCCGCAAGCGGCGCTGCAAGTTCTCTAAAATCAATAATGCCCCGCACGTCGTCTAGAGAATCTCCAATGGCCGGATAGCGAGAATGACCGGAAACTGCGACTTCTTGCAGCAATTGCTGAACGGTGGCTTGACAAGGCAGGGCAATAAGATTGGTACGCGGTACCATTACTTCCGAGGCTGAGACATCGCTAAATTTAAAAACATTGCTGAGCAGTTCCCTCTCCTCTGCTTCCAAACCAGTGGACTCTCGTTCGGTGGCAATAATTAACTGTAGTTCTTCGGGGGTGACGCGGTTGTGCCAACCGCCGCCAGTATAGCGAATTCCCAACAAACGCAACAGTAGGCGGGTGGATTGGTTGAGGATCCAAATAAATGGATGAAAAAAACGCGCGATCGCTAAACTTGGCGCTCCCAAAACTTTCGCCAAATGTTCTGAATAAAGCATGGCCACCGATTTGGGACACAATTCTCCCAATACAATTTGTAGGTAAGCCACTAAAAAAAATCCAATGGGAATAGAGAGGGAATGAGCGAGAACGTGGCTGGTACTTTCTGGCAGCGGAAATTCCATCAAACCGCGCTCTACCAAAACGGCTACCGTACGTTCGCCAATCCATCCCAACGCCAAACTCGACAGGGTAATTCCTAGTTGGGTGGTGGATAGCAAACGATCGATGGTTCGCTGCAAATCCTGAACGGTTTTGGCGCGCAGATCGCCAGCTTTGACCAGTTGCTGAATTCGCGATCGCCGCACCGAAACAATGGAAAATTCCGCCGCTACAAAAAAGGCGTTCAAGGTAATTAACAATAGGACGGAGAGAACCCGCCATAAAACATCCGTTTGTGCTAAAG
>CAYZHY010000002.1:69972-97782 GCA_964477525.1 uncultured Geitlerinema sp.
GATGGGGAAGACGATCCTCCCTGGAGAGCAGCAATGATGACGACTGTAGGAACTGCCATTCGTAACATGAAAGAAGCAGTTCCCCGGCGAGGGGGATCTGGTTTTCGATCGCGTGGGTTAGGATCGCTCATGCCAAATTTGCAAACTGCACAGTATATGCTAATTGGAATCGGTGTTTTTTTCTGCTTGAGTTTGTTTCTCAACTCGTTTGATAATTTCCGATTCCTTCAAAAAAACAACAGACCCCGACGAACGTTGCTCGATTGAATTGCCCGGTAAACTGTTGGTAGGACGTGCGTCTGGTTGCGTTACTCCTTTCAAAGCTTCTCGACCTATCTTTAAGCCCCAATTGGCACTGGCCGTTCCTGCTGCTGCCATCACCACTAGCAAAAGAAAGGTTAGCACAACTGTGGGATTGAATTTCATAATCTCCGATCGTTACCTGTTTGGACAACTGCTTGCGATCGCTTTTTGCTCTTTTACTGGATCGAAAAATTTTTACCAATTGCTCTACAAAATTAAAAACGTTTTGTGGTAGTATGAAACCGGACCAGGGTTGGCCGAGCGGTTTAGGCAGCGAACTCATAATTCGCCTCAGGCAGGTTCAACTCCTGCACCCTGGATTTTTTTCGCAATTTGGAAATTCCCTAGCGAGGAGCTTGCCATATCACTTGGTTCTGGGAAGGAGAATTGCTTCCATTTGAATCCGGTGCCGACAGCAAAGAGCGATCGAAGGGATTGAACAAATCTGGGGTTCGTATGGTTGGATCGCTCGATGTTTGCTGCCTCATGGCATCTCTATACAATTGGTGGAGGGCTCGTCCGTCTTCTATAATTTCATTGTCTGGATAGGAAATAAACAGGTTTTGCACGGTCCGAAACAAACTTCGATTGCGATAGAAGTTTTTGTCATTTTCATAGAAAGCATCTTCAAAAGCTTGCTCTAGGGTCCGTAGTTCATCTTCGGAAGCATTGGCGGTTGGTGTATGTCCCATTATTCCCATTCCCGTGGTAGCGATCGCTGCTACCATTGTAAGATTTGGTAGCCACCCTAGCGATCGCTGCTTCAAATATTTGGATACCTTCATCGTACGTACCTCCAAAATTGTTTTGCGAACATTCTGCATCCTCGTTAGACAACTTTCCATTCTCAATCGGGAAAATCTTCTAGTAGGATATTGTTCGATATGTCGTCCCTTCTTTTATAGCAATGAATGCACCTACCTACCAAGGACAAAACCAGTTACTACAACAGGTAGCAACCGCAAGTAACCACCAACTGCAAACGCAACTGCTGGAGTTATTTTGCCAGCTGGCTTACCAAGAAGGAAACTTTACGCTATCTTCAGGAAAGCGTAGTTCCTACTATCTTAATGGCAAGCAGGTCACCCTGCACCCTGTGGGAGCTTTGGTTACCGGACGATTGCTATTTTCTATGCTACCTGCTCAAGCCCAAGCTGTAGCTGGCTTGACCCTGGGGGCCGATCCTTTGGTGAGTAGCGTTAGCGTGATTTCAGCTTTAGAAAATCAACCCATTCCCGGTTTAATCGTACGCAAAGAACCCAAAGGTCACGGTACGCAAGCCTATATTGAAGGACCTTCTCTAGAAACAGGGAGTTTGGTGGTGGTTGTGGAAGATGTGGTTACCACAGGAACCTCGGCTTTAAAAGCTGCCAACCGGCTGCGAGATGCTGGATATAAGGTAACCCATGTATTGGCTTTGGTCGATAGGGAACAGGGAGCTACCGAACTCTACCAACAAAATGGATTGGCGTTTCGCGCTGCTCTCACGCTTTCACAAATCCAACAGCACGTACAAACCAACCGTCAAACCAACGTCGAATAGCAACATCAAATCGGCTCCTGGCTGGCTGCTAGGAGCAACGATCGTGGCTCGTAACACACAATAGGACTATAGTGTTTTCAAATCGAACGTCAATGGTGCATTGCTAAAAGATTTTAAAACCCTGTAGGGGATATGCGCGAAGACCCCCTACACAATCGCATTGTAGACAAATCATATAAAAATACTATACATACAAATTCATTGGATAAAATATACAAAAATGTTTTCCGTTCCTTGTCGTTGTTCGGAGTTTCTCTAGCCGTGCAAACACCAGCCACTCAGTCTTCCTCATTTACACAACTGCAAGCTATTAATCTAGCCAAAATTATTACCATCTTGCTTTTAGGCAGTTTTGCGATCGCATTTGGTATTTCCGGGATGCGCCAAGTTATTTATCTGTGCCTGCATATAGGATATTGCGTTTGGTGGTTGCTAGAACAGTGGATTTATCCCGAAAGGCGACGTGTAATTTTCAACGAACCCGTCGATATAATAGGAATTTTGTTGGCCATTTTATTTGTGGGAGTTTTCTATACCTTGCCTGGCTTTTTAGCATTCATCAATCCCACACCCATTTCCCTGTGGGCAGTGGCCATTGGCTTGCCTCTGTATTTTTTTGGTAGTTTAATTAATACCAGTGCCGACGTACAAAAACTCACCGCCAAACAACAAGGAGTTGGTTTGGTCAGCGATGGCATTTGGCGATTGGCCCGCCATATCAACTATTTTGGGGATTTGTTGCGCTATCTGAGCTTTAGCGTTATTGCTGGTTCTGCTTGGGCTTATCTCGTACCAGGTGCGATCGCTATTTCATACTGGCAACGCATTCAGGCAAGGGAAGGTTCTCTTGTAGAAAAATACGAAGAGTATCCCAAGTACCAACAAAGAAGCAAACAGTTCATTCCCTTTATTTGGTAATTCCTACAGCTTCGCCAAAATTTCCGGCAGCAGTTGGGAAGGAACTTGAGAAAGTGCCTGATTTTGCCCTTCGACACCAAATTGTTCGTGGAGGGTGCGAATGGTTTGTACCAAAAACCGAAATGTATTGGCACGTAACTCGGGTTGCTGTTCGTATCCCTGCCAAGCTTGTACGTGGTGGTATAAAGCTTTTTGCAAGCAACCTTGCTTGGTTTCGGGATGTAAGTTGGCATGGGAGTCGCGCTGTAACTGGTAGTAAGCCAATCCTAGGTTGTTGTGGGTAGCCAAAACATCGAAGGAGAGGTGTACAGAGTCCGCTAGTTTTGCAGTTAGTTCTAAAGTGGCTTCGTAAGCTGCGATCGCTTGTTGCCAATATTCCGAGGGAGATAGGGTACTAGATTGTCCTTGGTATGCTAGATGCCAGTAAGCGGTGCCTAGATTGTTGTACGTGGCAGCACATTGATGGGGTACTGTATCGCGGGTGCGGTAATTGAGAGCGAGGCGATAGGCACTAACCGCCAGTAAAAGATTGTCTTCGGGTTCTTCGTATTGAGCGAGGTTCCAGTAAGTGGTGCCTAAGTTGTTTTGCAACATCGCGTAGTGAAGTGGTTCGGTGTCGGGAGTATAGATTTTTAAAGCGCGTTGGTAAGCTGCGATCGCTTGATAAAGGGAATTAACCGGTTCTTGATATTGTGCCAGGTTCCAGTAGGCAGTACCCAAGTTATTTTGGGTGGTAGCCCACTGTAAGTGCGCTTGCTGTTTTTTTTGGGGGTCTTCGTGTTCGGTAAATTGCCAGTGGTACCCTGAACTTGTCGAAGGGTGGTGAATCTTCTGGACGTTTTGATAGGCATGAATGGCTTGCTGCCAGTACTCAGCACTTTGGTACAAACTGCCCAGTTCTCCGTAGATAGCTCCCAAGTTACTTTGCAGCATGTACCAAGCTTCGGGAGATTCGGTGGGTTGGGTGTTGGCAGCGGCAGTGCTAAAAAAGCTGACAGCCTGTTCTAAGTAGCCGGTTTTGGTTTCTACAGATTCGGTGGAGCGCGCTAGCATCCAGTAGAGAGTACCGATATCGTTAGCAAGAACCCAGTAGCGCGGCGAGTGCGATGGTAAAAATTCCCAAGCTTGGGTGTAGGCAAAAAGAATAATTTCGGCGTATTCGGGGGATTGTTGTTCTTGCTGTTGAAGGAGTTCGCGATAAAAATCCCCTAATTTTAAGTAAGCCAGGGCTGTTTCTTCAGCACTTCCCCCAGATTCGTAGAGTCTGTCGATTTCGTATAGATGCTGGAAGGGTTCGTACTCGGAAATTGCTGTTTGTAAGTCGGTTTGGCAAATTTCCCGCACCGATGCTGGGGCTACGGCTTTTACGAGTTCTAGCAGTTGTTCGGGAACGTTTGCTAGCAGGGGCGTTGTTGCCGGAGAATATGTTTGGTTTTGGGGAAATAAAATCTCAATTTTTTGGGCAATATCTGTATGTTCGGTAGTGGTTTGCGTTTCAAAATTCGGTGCAATGGTTTCCGAATCGGCAATGGTTTCCGAATCGAAAGCTGCCGTTTTTTGGGCGTGGTGTTGCTGGTAGTTGCTATAGAACTCAAACACACCCGTACAGTACTGCCAAAACTCTGGAATGCCTTGGAGGGTCCGAAACCAAGGTGGGGGCATCCAAAGCAAAACGCTGGCTTCGGCTGGCAATTGCGACAGTTCCAAGTTTCTGAGGTTTTCTAAAAAACGCCACTGTCGCGTGGCTGGTTGCCGGGTTAATCGTTCTATTCCCAATACTTGAAATCCCGGAGACGGAAGGGAGGTGGGAATGGGATGTTTGCGCAACCAGCGTTCGATTTGAGCGATGGGAGAAGGGCGTTTGACGTTTAAATTTAAGCTAACCCATTGGGGATATTGCTGCGGTAGGTGCGAATGGTGTACTTCGCTACTTGAGGGTCCACCGACAGCAAAAGCGGGAAGTTGCTGGTTGAGTTCGGCATGCAAGCGTGCTGCCAAAACATGTTGCAGTTGGGAATCGTCGCATACGGCAACAAAAATTTGGCGGCGCAGACCCAGGTTTAAGGCTAGTTGCAAGCGCTGGTAAATTTGCTGGTTTTGGCTGTTAAGAAGATGTTCAAGTTGCTGGTATTCGCTCACGATGCCCTCCACCGAGCGTAAAACTCCTATTTTTTATGGAATTTCTGCGAAAATAGGAGTGGGGTATGGGATGGGAATAAAGAGTCTCTCTGGTTGTTTCTTCTTACCCCAAAGGTGAAAGTCAGGAAGCGGCAGCGTTGTTCTAGCCTTTTTTAAAGTGGATCGCTCAGTGGCTGTGATGAGGAGTTGAGTTCTTCGCAGAATTCTTGGAGTTCTTGTTGCTGGCTGCGACGGGAACGACGACGGTATTTTTTGGCTTCTAGTTTGGGTTCGTAGCCGCGACGACCGGAGGATTTGGTTTTTTGTTTGAGGCTGGATTCCTGGGTGCGGGTATGGTGGCTGGCGATAGCGGCGGATTCTGCTTCTGAGAGCATCTTTAGGTAGTGTTCGTACCGTTCCCAGTCCCCACGAACGGCACAGTTGGGTTCTTGGCGGTGCCAGCAATCGTCAAATTGGCAGCTAGCGGTTGCTAGGCGATCGCGAATTTCGGGAAAATATTGGGCTAGATCGTTGGGGTCGCAAGCGATTTCGGGTTGGTTAAATCCTGGCGTATCGGCAAGCAATCCCCCTTGGGGAAGTTCAAAAAGCTCTACGTGGCGGGTGGTGTGGCGTCCTTTCGCGATTTTACCGCTGATGGCACCTACATGCACTTGTGCTTGCGGAATGAGGCGATCGATGAGGCTGGATTTACCAACGCCGGAGGGACCGGCGATGATGGTAATTTGATTTTTTAGGTGCTGGCTGAGTTCGTGGATGCGATGGTCTTGTTGAACGCTGACCATTTGTGGCGTGTATCCCCAACTGCGCACTCGCTGGTACCAATGTTGTTGTAGCGTTGGTTTTGCCAGGTCGGTTTTGTTGAAGCCAACTAAGACTGGCAAGCCGGTACTTTCGCCTTTAACAAGGAAGCGACTCAGTTGGTAGGCATCGACTTCTGGTTCTGTTAGGGAAAAGACCAATAAAAGCTGGTCGGCATTGGCGACTGGTGGTCGGTCTAGTTGGTTGCGGCGCGGAAAAACATCGCTAATTATACCGGTGCCATTGGTCCAGTCGATTTTTTCTACTGATACCCGATCGCCGACCATCGTTTGGATGCCAATTTTTTTTAAGCGATCGCGGCGGGTACAAAGGAGAGGTTGACTTTCACAAGACTCGCTGTCCGCAGGGAAGGTTTCTGGGTGCAGTTGCACGCGATAAAAGTTCGCCTGAATAGCGAGAACGGTTCCTTGGCTGCTGGCAGGTCGTGTTTGGCGAGTTTGGTTCATGCTATCGTGTCCTTCGGTTCGGCTCGGGGCCAGTTACGACGCTGGGGCAGCACGCCGTACTTGAACCGCATAGCAGCGAGGCTCCGAAGAATCGATCTCGCGTTCTTCAATGCGTTCCACGCTGTAGCCTTCCATGGTTAAGCTTTCTGGAACCTGTTCGATGGGTTCTCCCGGATCCAGCCAAACTTCTAGCAAGCTCCCCGGTTCTAATTTTTCCAGACGCATTTTGGTACGCACGAAGTTGAGGGGACAGGGAGTCCCCCGCAAATCGAGACAGGCATCGGCCGTTTGAGGCTGAGTCATCGTTTCAACCATTCAATAAATTTACCAAAGCCACCTTTTTCGCTGCGATCGCTGCGGATTTTGGCGAGTTTTTCCAGCAGTTCTCTTTCTTCTGAGTTGAGCCGCTGGGGAATGGTCACCGTTACTTTAATAATATGATCGCCGCGTAAGGTGGGATTTCCCAGTTTGGGAACGCCTTTTCCTTCCAGCGTTAGTTCGGCATCGGGTTGGGTTCCTGGCGGAATGGTCAGTTCTTCCGGACCGTCCACGGTATTGACCTCCATGCGACAGCCCAAAATCGCTTCTAAATAGCTAATTTTGATTTCCGAGTAGATATTGATGCCATCGCGCTTGAATTCCGAGTCTTCCTCGACAAACAGGTATACGTACAAATCTCCCGGTGGACCGCCTCGCTGGCCGGCATCCCCTTCGTTGCCAATACGCAGGCGATTGCCGCTGTCTACACCGGCAGGAATGTTCACCTGTAGGGTTTTGGTTTGTTGCTTAACACCGCGACCGCTGCAAGACTCGCACTTATCAGCGATGGTTTGTCCGCTGCCTTCGCAAGTGGGACAAACGGAGACTTGGGTAAAACTGCCAAAAGGCGTTCTGGTGGAGCGACGTACTTGACCCGTACCGCCACAAGTCGCACAAGTTGTCGGACGTGTTCCTGGTTTGGCTCCCGATCCTTCACAGGTTTCGCAGGTTTCTAGGTGCGTAATCTTGATGTCTTTTTCACCACCAAAAATCGCTTCCCGGAAATCTAGCTTTAAGTCCAGGCGGAGATCGTCGCCACGTACGGGACCGCTGCGCCGGCGACGTTCGGCACCGGTACCAGCAAAGCCGCCAAAGAATTGTTCGAAGATATCGGCAAATCCACCGAAGTCGCCGAAGTCACCAAAGTCCGAAGTTTCAGCTGCTCCAGCACCAGCACCCGATACACCGGCTTCGCCAAAGCTATCGTAGCGTTGGCGCATTTGTGGATCGGAAAGAACTTCGTAGGCTCGATTGATTTCTTTAAAGCGTTCTTCGGCTCCTTCCTCCCGATTCACGTCCGGGTGGTACTTGCGGGCTAGGCGACGGTAAGCACGTTTGATTTCTTCTTGACCGGCATCGCGGGAGATGCCTAGGGTTTCATAATAATCGCGAGCCATAAAGCGCTATTGGTGGTACGCAAAAAATACAAAAACGACACAGAAAATTTGGAAGGAAAGGGGGCCATCATGCTAGCAACTGAGGTTCGGTTCGTCAAAATTCATTTTAACCTACTTCGGTTGCTCGCTGATTGGCACCTGCTGGGCGATCGCCTAGGTCTTTTAGCTATTTTCTTGGCTAGAGTTAGCTTCTGAGTTGCTTGGTACGGATTCCTCCTCAGCAGGCGTTTCTTTTGGAGAATAGACTGAGGAACCAATGGCTAGCAAACCTTCTTTAAAGGTTTCCAAAGCTTCCTGCATTTCTTCTAGCTGCTTGTTTTCGCTGGCGATCGCTTCTTGAAGAGCCTCTGCTTTTTGTTGGACGTCGGCTTTTAGTTCTTCGCTAATCAGTTCGGCATTATTTTTTAATGTCGATTCGTAGTTATACAATAAAATATTTGCCTGATTTTTTAAACCAGCAATTTGCCGTTGCCGTTCGTCTTCTTCAGCATAAGCTTCTGCTTCTTCTTGCATGCGCTCGATTTCAGCTTCGCTAAGTCCGCCTGTATTTTCAATCTTAATGCTTTGCGCTCTACCCGTACCTTTGTCCACGGCAGAAACGTTTAAAATGCCGTTGGCATCTATATCAAAACTGACTTCAATTTGGGGCATACCTCGGGGAGCTGGCGGAATCCCTTCTAGCAAGAACCGACCTAGGGTTTTATTGTCTTTGACCATGGCCCGTTCCCCTTGCAAGACGTGAATTTCTACCGATGTTTGACCATCGGTGGCTGTGGAAAAGGTTTGCACTTGGCTGGTGGGAATGGTGGTATTGCGTTCGATGACTTTGGTAAAGATACCTCCCAGAGTTTCCAAGCCCAAAGATAAGGGAATGACATCCAGCAACAATACATCTTGGACTTCACCACCGAGAACACCGGCTTGGATAGCGGCTCCTACAGCAATGGCTTCGTCGGGATTGACGGTGCGGTTGATGGTGTCATGGCCGAAATAGTTCTCTATGGCTTTTTGTACGGCGGGAATCCGCGTCGAGCCGCCGACCAAGATAACTCGATCCAGTTCCCCGGCTTGCAGTTGGCTATCTTCTAGGGCGCGATTGACTGGTTCTATGGTAGCTTCTATCAACTCGGAAATGAGCGATTCAAATTTTTGTCTGCTCAGCTCCATTTCCAAGTGTTTGGAGCCAGTTTCCGTAGCGGTAATGAAGGGAATGTTAATGCTGGTTTTTGCGGTACTAGAAAGTTCGATTTTGGCTTTTTCGGCAGCTTCTCGAATCCGTTGCAGGGCAATTTTATCTACCGATAAGTCGATGCCTTCGCTGCTACGAAAGTTTTCTAGAATCCAGTTGACGATTTTATTATCAAAGTCGTCGCCGCCGAGATGGTTATTGCCAGCTGTGGATTTTACCTCAAACACCCCATCTCCTAACTGTAAGATGGAGACGTCAAAGGTGCCACCTCCTAGGTCGTATACTAAAATTTTTTGATTTTGGTCTTGCTTGTCCAGTCCGTAAGCGAGGGCGGCTGCGGTAGGTTCGTTGATAATTCGTAATACTTCGAGACCGGCAATGGTGCCGGCATCTTTGGTTGCTTGTCGCTGGGCATCGGTGAAGTAGGCGGGAACGGTGATGACGGCTTGGGTGACCTTTTCTCCCAGGTACTCTTGGGCATCCTGTTTGAGTTTTTGCAGGATAATGGCAGAAATTTCTTGGGCGCTATAGACGCGATCGCTAACTTTCACAGCGACCATCTCGTCTTTTCCTTTTACACAAGTATAGGGAACCCGTTGCCTTTCAGTTTCCGTATCCTGCCAGCGACGTCCGATAAATCTTTTGATGCTGTAGACCGTTTTTTCAGCATTGGTGACGGTTTGCCGTTTGGCCAGCTCTCCCACCAGACGTTCGCCGGATTTGCCAAACCCGACCATGCTTGGGGTCGTACGTTCCCCTTCGGCATTGGTCAAGACCGCCGGTTGACCCCCTTCTAAAACGGCAACGCAGCAGTTGGTTGTTCCTAAATCGATACCAATAACTTTGCCCATACTACCTTTGCCCAGCTTCTTGATTGCTTTTGCTTTGGATGCCCAGGTCTGTTGTTGTTCCCGGTTGCTGAAAAGCACGCCCGCTAGCCGGTAAGCTTGCCCAAACCAACCTCGCCTACTCGGATTCGGAGCTGGTTTCGGACGAATCGGCAGCAGCTGACGAATCTCCTTCTGTTTCGGGGGGGGCTGCTACTTTAACCATAGCGTGGCGCAAGATGCGATCGCCCAGCATGTAACCGCGCATAAATTCCTCGATCACGGTCCCTTCAGGATGCTCGTTGCTGGGTTCTTGCATCATGGCTTCGTGGTAGTTGGGGTCGAATTCCTCTCCTTCAGGACGCATAGGGGTTACCCCAATTTGTTTGAGGCAGTCCACCAATTGCTTGTATACCCCTTGGTAGCTCTTGTGAATGTTCATTTCCCCATCGTTTTGGGGCTTGATGTGGGCGCGGGCGCGCTCAAAGTTGTCTACCACGGGCAGCAATTCTTTAATCGTAGCGCACTTTGCTTGGAGTTCCTGGTCTTCTTTTTCTTTTTGAGTGCGCTTGCGAAAGTTTTCAAAATCCGCCGCTAGCCGTGCATATTGGGTTTTGGTGTCTTCTAATTGGGATTTGAGATTGTTAATTTCCCCTTTCAAGGCCTCGTTTTCCTGTTGGCTATTGGCTAGCTGTTGTTTGAGTTGTTCGATGTCATCTTGGCCGGCACTGTCTGTAGGAGATTCTGCCGACGATGTTGCTTCCTCTTCGGAGTTATAGCCCCCAGAAGCAGCCGCTGCTTCCGCTTCCGCCGCTACCATGCCATCTTCATTGGTGGTAGCGCGATCGCGAGGCGTTTCTCCAACAGCATCGCTTTCGGAGGATTGTGGGGAAGCAGCCACATTTTCCTGTTGGCTGTCTGGTGCATTGGTTTCATTTTCTGGTTGATTTGTTTGGTTCTGCTTGTCTTCCTCAATCATTGACATCAGTCCTAGTTATAATGGTACTGCCAACCTAACAGAATCTCTTGCTAGTTTTTGCTGTTTCTCGTTCGCCAACGTGTGGCTGGTTATTGTCCACTTACGACTGGCCAGCAATTTTGCCACTTGCGGTGAGCGATGTCGAATCGCGGCTCCCTGTCTGTTGTTGATGGGACAATCTGCTTGGCCAACAATCCAGATGGCCGCAAAGCAATAAGGAAACGATTTCCCTGGTGCGAAGTTCTAGCCACTCAATCTGTATGGACCCTCCAGATAGATTTTCCTGCCTTTGCGGGGTAAATCTGCCTCTGGTGCTTTCAGCAAAATGGGAATTTCCTTGCCTTGGTTAGTTTACCACAAACTTTGCTGAAGTTACCGAAAGCGGACTTCGTCGTGTTTCTATTTAAGCATTGAAGGAGCAAAAGATTTCGCTGTAGGTACCTACATTCCCAGGCAATTGGTCCTCCCAAATTAGGGGGAATGCCCTCTAAAATTGACTGTAGGGAGTGATACCTGAGATCGAGAACTTTCAATTGGGAAACCTCGATCTTGAGGGGATAGCTTTCCACAAAACCAAATTGATTCGCTTGAAACCAATTGATTTGTTCGTTCCCAATCTAACCAACAATTAGAAATCGCCAGCTCACTACGATCGTGGCAGTTGTTTGCCGCCGTTTTCCCATCTATAGCGATTCGAGAGCTTGGCGAGCTGGTGTAGCTAGTTCTTTTCCACTAACCTGGAAGCAGCTTGGTTAGGTGGCAAACAGTAAAACAGAATCTAAAGAATTCATTTGTAGTTCCTTATGAGTAACTTCACACCGCAGCGACGTGCTCTTGTCAAAGTCTCCAATTTTTCTCCTTTCGGCAATCGACTCATCGAAGCCGGTTACGTTAACACCGAACAAATGCAAGAAGCCCTAACCAAAAGTCGAAAGACTGGTAGACCTCTTGTAGAAGTTCTTAAAGACATCACCGGTAAACCTCTTCCCCCAGAATTACTGCGTCAATATCGCAAACAACAACTCTTTGAACTCAAAATTGTCTACGGGGTAGAAGCTTACGACCCGGAAATCAACGAAATTTCTTCAGAAACCGTTGGGCAACTGGTCGACCAATATTTGCCTTTAGACGTATGTCGCAACTATCAATTACTCCCTTTACACGTAGAAGGCGAGGATACCTCTTCTCCGACTCTGTGCGTGGCTATGGTCGATCCCGATAACCTGGAAGCTCAGGATAAGTTGCGGCAAACCCTGCGTTCGGCAGGCATGAAATTGACCCGACGCGCGATCGCCCAAGAAGACTATCAAAACCTCTTGCAGTCCTTGCTCGACGAGCAGGTCAAAAAGCAAGAGGAAGCCAAAAAACCCTCCATGGACTTGGAGTTCAACCCCGAGGCTTTTGAGGAGACAGAACTCGTAGATGCCCCCGATGAAGGGGGAGGCGAGGTAGACCTGGAGCAAGCTCTATCAGAAGCCGATACGGCACCCATTATCAAAACGGTGAACCAAATCCTAGCCAAAGCCCTCCAAGAAGACATGTCCGACATTCACATCGAACCTCAAGAAGAATTTTTGCAAGTCCGGATGCGTAAAGACGGGGTGCTGCAAAAAGTTGCTGAATTTCCTAAAAAAATCACACCAGCGCTAACATCTCGCTTCAAAATTATTTCCGATATGGACATTGCCGAAAGGCGGCAGGCCCAGGACGGACGGATTCGGCGTAGTTTCAAAGGACGGACGGTAGACTTCCGGGTAAACTGTTTGCCCAGCCGCTACGGGGAAAAAATTGTGCTGCGGATTTTGGATAATTCCGCTACCCAACTGGGTTTGGATAAGTTAATCACTGATGAAGAAACGCTCACCAAGGTCCGAGAAACGGCCAACCGTCCTTTTGGCATGATTTTGGTGACCGGACCCACCGGTTCCGGGAAATCGACCACTCTGTACTCCATGTTGGCAGAGCGCAACGAACCAGAAGTAAACATTTCCACAGCGGAAGATCCGATTGAATACGCCTTACCGGGAATTACCCAAATCCAAGTGGTTCGGGAAAAAGACCTCACCTTTGCCAATGTGTTGCGGGCCTTATTGCGGCAAGACCCGGATATCATTCTCGTGGGGGAAACGCGAGATAAAGAAACCGCAAAAACTGCTATTGAAGCCTCTTTAACCGGTCACTTGGTTTTGACTACCTTGCACACGAACGACGCTTCTGGTGCGATCGCGCGTTTGGATGAAATGGGTGTAGAGCCCTTCATGATTTCTGGTGCTCTCCTAGGCGTGCTAGCACAGCGCTTAATGCGACGGATTTGCGATGAGTGTCGCATTCCTTATACCCCATCCCAAGAAGAACTAGGGCGCTACGGTCTCTCTGCTTCCCAAGAAACCGAAAACACCTTTTACAAAGCCAACGTGGTTCCACCAGAAGAAAGAGCGACCTTGAGAGAGAAAAACCAACTTTGCCCCAAATGCAATGGTGGTGGCTACAAAGGTCGTGTCGGTGTTTATGAATTCCTCAGCAACTCTGAAAAAATTTCCAATCTCATTAACGAAGGAGCGCCCACATCCCTCATTAAAGAAACGGCTGTAGAAGAAGGTATGAAAACCCTTCTCTCCTATAGCTTGCAGCTCGTGCGGGAAGGTTATACTACTTTTGAAGAAGTGGAACGGGTTACCTTTACGGATACGGGATTGGAATCCGAAATGAAAGCCAAACGCAAAACTGCCTTGACCTGCACAACCTGTCAAGCGCAATTACAACCAGAATGGCTGGATTGTCCTTACTGTCTCACGCCACGTTTTCAAGATTGATGGCTTCTTGATGTTGAATCTTGTCGTGGGATTGGGAAAACTAGCCATTAACTTCCGGGGAATATTTATTCTTCCCCAATACTAGTCCAATATTTATTAACGGGGGAAATCAATCCATGGATTACATGATTGAAGACGTAATGGAATCTTTAATCGAACAGGGTGGCTCCGACATGCACATTCAAGCTGGCGCTCCCATTTATTTTCGGATTAGCGGTCAGCTTACAACCCAACCTCAGTTTGGCGAAACCCTCTCTCCAGAACATTGCCAAAAATTAATTTTCAGCATGCTGAACAACAGCCAACGCAAAGAGCTAGAACAAAACTGGGAGTTGGACTGTGCGTACGGCGTCAAAGGGTTGTCTCGCTTTCGGGTCAATGTCTATCGGGAGCGCGGTTGCTATGCTGCTTGTTTGCGAGCTTTAGGGTCCAAAATCCCTAGCTTTGAAAAGTTGGGATTGCCGCAAGTTCTTCTCAATATGGCAGAAAGACCCCGGGGCATGTTGTTAATTACTGGACAAACGGGTTCGGGAAAAACGACCACGATGGCTGCTTTGTTGGACTATGTCAATCGCACCCGTTCCGAGCATGTTTTAACCATTGAAGACCCGATTGAATTTGTTTTTCCCAATATGAAATCTTTGTTTCACCAAAGACAAAGGGGGGAAGATACCAAAACTTTTGCTAATGCTTTGAAGGGCGCTTTGCGACAAGACCCAGATGTTATTTTGATTGGGGAAATGCGCGATTTAGAAACCATTAGTTTGGCGGTTTCGGCAGCAGAAACCGGTCACTTGGTCATTGGCACTTTGCACACCAACTCAGCAGCGGGAACTGTGGACCGGCTTTTGGACGTTTTTCCACCAGAACAACAACCACAAATTCGCGCGCAGCTATCGGGTTCGTTGGTCGGCATTTGCAGCCAAAATCTCGTGAAAAAAATTGGTGGTGGACGTTGTGCTGCCCACGAAATTCTGTTGAATACGCCAGCGGTCGGTAACTTAATTCGAGAAGGAAAAACGACGCAAATTTATTCCACCATCCAAATGGGTGCCAAAGTAGGCATGCAAACTATGGAAATGTCCATGCATCGACTTTATTTAGACGGAAAAGTAACTTACGAAAATGCTATGGCAAAAACCGCCAATCCAGACGAACTACAGCGCCTCATTGATGCACAGCCGAAAAGCGAAAGCAAAACCAAAGCGAAGAAAAAATAGAGAGGCAATTGAATTTTAGGATGGCGCCAGCGTACTTAGGTCCAATAGTTGACAGAGCTTCTACCCAGTTGCATGTGGTAGAAGCTATAGAAATGAAATCTGTTTTTAACCTGTCCGAGTCGTAAAGGAGATTTGCCGCAACCAAACGAGTTACCACCCCCATAAATTGCAAACAAGTAAACCTCAAAATTGGTATTGGTTATGGTACAAAATGTAGCTTCTCGCAAAGCATCAAAAGCCAAATCTAAATCTAAAGGATTTAACTTTAAAGAATTTGAGGAAAAAGTAAACGTTGCCCTCAGTTCGATAACGATTAAAGACCTATCCATTTTTGCCCGTCAATTCGCCGCCATGTTTGGTGCTGGCGTACCAATGGTTCGGTGTTTATCCGTTTTAACGGAGCAATGTCCCAATCCCAAACTGAAAAAGTCACTCGAACAAATCAACGCCGAAGTACAAGAAGGTGGCGAATTGTCCACTGCCATGCGCAAACATCCCGATGTTTTTGACAGCCTTTTTGTCAGCATGGTAGCAGCTGGTGAAGTTGGTGGTGTCTTGGACGAAATCCTCAATCGTTTGGCTATCATTATGGAAAAAAATGCCAAACTGCAAAACGAAATTAAATCCGCCACTTCCTATCCCAAAACCGTTACTTTTATCGCAGTAGCTGCTTTTTTGGGCATGACGCGATTTTTGCTCCCTACGTTTGCTGGTATTTTTGAAAATCAAGGGGTCGAACTTCCTCAGTTTACCCAAGTAATGCTAGCCATCAGCGAATTTCTGCAAGACCCAGTTAAAGTTGGCACTGCGGTTGGGATTTTACTGGTAGCATTTATTGCTTATCGCCAGTACTACAAAACGCCGGCTGGAAAACTAACGATGGATGGCCTTTTTCTCAAAATTCCTTTGTTTGGAGACTTAATTCAAAAAACAGCTGTGGCACGTTTCTGTACAATTTTTGGTACCTTAACTCGTTCTGGAGTACCGATTCTAAACGCTCTGGCTATTGTGGCAGAAACAGCAGGAAACCAAGTTATTACCAATGCTATTTATAATGTGCGCGAAGAATTACAACAAGGTGGCGAAATAAGTATTGCCATTGACAAGCAAAATGTTTTTCCCCCTCTCGCCGTGCAAATGATGGCAATTGGCGAAGAAACTGGCGAGCTTGACAAAATGCTAATGAAAGTTGGCGAATTTTATGAAGATGAAGTAGAACAATCTGTTAAAGGGCTAACCAATGCCATGGAACCAATTATGATTGTTGGTGTTGGTGGTGTTGTGGTTTCAGTTCTGTTATCAATGTATCTGCCTATGTTTAAAATGTTCGAACACATTCAATAACGAGTATGTACCTTTGCCACATTATCAATTGTCATTGAAATCGCGAATATCTGGAGAGAGGGCAGAATTTTGGCAATTTCCTACCTTGATTTTTACGGTTATGTAAGATAGGAAGTTGCTATACCAACCACTTTCAGTAGTGGGGAGAAAACTCATTTTCGCGATGTTCTCGATTCAAAAAACGAACAAAAATAGGCAAAATCTTGGGGAAATGACTTGACAGTTTTCTAGATTTTTGCTGGTCAATCGTATCGAAAATCCCGCTCATCTAAAATTTGAATGCATAATTATGTCTACTGCTAAAACCAATTACGAAACTTTGCTGGCTGAATGTAGCAATGCCCTATCAGCGATCGCATTACTAAAGCAGTACCGAGCTTATTTGGAAATGATTCCCAGCCTGCGGCGTCCTAAAGAAAGCGTCGTTACCATTCCGTTTCCCATTGTTCGGGTTCGCAATGAAATTACTTCCCCAACCACAAACAGCATGAAAATCAGTTCTGGAGAAGCCACATGTTTGCCTTGCGATGTGGCTCTTTTGATGTGCGATCCGGAGTGGAAAATTCAAACTGGAATAGATATTTTCCTCTTCATTCATCGTCCTCAAGAAGAGTTTTCCGAACTGTTAATGCGTTGGCGCAAAACCCAACTATATCTAGATAAAGGGTATGAATGGATTATGCCTTTACGGTACAAACATATCTACGGAGAAGAATCCGAGCGTTCTTATCCTTTGTTTGTCCTATTTCCCGAAACACCAGAACGAATTATGAAAGGATTGCGGGGAGCTAATTTGCCGTTTGTGGTTCAAAGTGCTTCCTCAGCATCAAACGATCTGACACCAGATACAATGTCGTCAATTTTATCTTCTTATTCAGAATAGATATAAAATTGGACCAACCATTTATAGCCGGTCATTAGACAATGGTGGCTCGATTTTTCCCAACCCATCAACCAATGACCAGCTATTTAGGTGGTGACGGTTCGGCCAAGTTTCCTACATTGCGACTCGTTACCGAACAAAAGAAGGCATTACTTCAGCAGCGGTGAAAACGCCGTGAATGCGGTGGCGGTGTAGTTTGTAGCCAGCTTTGAGATAGCCAAAAGCCGTACCGCAGACGTTGGCAGCCATGCTGGTTTCGTCGCCTAACGTGAAAGTATGGGTGGAAATTTTGCCCTCAAAGGTACGACCGGTAATTTTGACGTTGGTACTCAATGGCTTTTGGGGATTGCGGGTATCGACCACGCCACCTACGGAAACGCGATCGCGAGACACAATTCCTGCCATTTCCAACATCAAATCGTCGGCATGTTCCATATTCTCCAGGGTGAGAATGCCATTGGTTTGCTCCAGCAACGCCGCCACCTCTTCATCGGTCATGGCATAAGCCTTTTCCACATCGTAGCCAGGCATGTGGGCAATATCTTCGCGAATGGTAGCCCGATAGGCATCCCAATTGGCAATTCCTACGCCAAAAGTAATTTTCACTTCGTGAATTTCGGCATAGCTTTGTGCGGCGACAGCAGCGGCGGCAGTAAGCAATCCTGGCGTGGCACCGCAACCGGTCATATAGGTAATGCCAGCGTTTTGCAATTCCTCTTTCATAGCCAGGATTTCTTCCATGGCACTGGTGCGTTTGAGAGCATCGACCAATACGCCTTGCCAACCAGTTTCCATGAGTTTACGCACTACCGAAGCCATAAAGGTATTGGGTAAGTTCGGCAGCGCCAGGAAATAGCCGTCAACATGGCCAGCGTTGGCGATCGCAGTTTCAATGCTGTTTTCGCTGAGAAAACCGATTTCCGGATCGTTTCCCAAGGAGCCGTACTGCTGGCAAATCTGGCTGCAGCGATCGGGATCCAACCCTTGGGGATGGCACACATATCCACTTTTATCGGCAGCTACTACCCAACGCATTTCCTGTTTGCCAGATAAAAGTCGACTGGCAGCTTGACCCAACCCGCCAAATCCTAAGATTCCTACTCGGATGGGTTCGTTCGTGCTGCGATCGCTGCTGGCTGCGGCCTGTGGTTGAATAGCCTGATAAGTGCTCATTGTCAATTCCAAAAAAAAACTGCTAAATTGCCTAATCCTCGATTATCTATCGATTTTTGCCATTTTGCGTCAATGGTCATAATAGATCAAGATTGCCAACAACCTTGACGCTCCCAAATATTTGCGCGAAACTTATCAGATATTAGAGTCCCCTTTTTCCACCTTTATAATTTTTGTTAAGTTATGAAACGTACCAAGTACATTTGCCACAATTAACTTAATTCAACTTGACCTTGGTAGCAATAGCATAACCTTTTTGCAAACTACCGAGTCCGTTCCTTCATACTTGGTGAAGCCATATGGAAACTTTGGAATTTATCATCCATCCAGATGGTCGCGTTCAGGAAAAAGTGACTGGGATCCAAGGCTCTTCTTGTACGGAAGTTACCGCCGCCATTGAAGAGCAGCTAGGTTGTGTCCTTTCTCAAGAACGCACCTCTGAGTTTTTTGCACAGCAGTACGAATCTGCAACAGCAAAAAATCATACCACGCAAAATCAGTGGTAAACCTAAGTGGAAACTAGGGATCCACCTTCTCTACCAGCCCATCGAGAGGCTATCTGTTTGGTATTGTTCTTTGATTTTGTCCGTCAATTTGTTCGTATTCAGCTAAAGGAAGACTATGTCACACTTCAGCCATATCAAAACTCAAATTCGTAACCTTACCTCTCTGGAAACCGCTTTGCAAGACCTAGGCATTTCTTGGAAATCCGGTCCCCAACCCGTACGTGCCTATGGCGGTCAAACCCGCGACGCCGAAGTCGTCATCGAACAATCCAATGGCTACGATATCGGGTTCTGCTGGAATGGTGAAGAGTACGAACTTGTGGCGGATTTGCAATACTGGAAACAACCTTGGACGGTCAATGGGTTTCTCAATCAAGTAACCCAACGGTATGCCTACCACACGGTGGTTAGCGAATCGTCCAAGCAAGGATTTCAAGTTGCCGAACAGCAAAAGAACGAAGATGGCAGCATGCATCTAGTTCTGCAGCGTTGGAGTGCGTAATGTCGGATGCTATGACACCAGACAACAACGAAGCCGTCGAACGTTCTGGCATGGAACCAGAACTTGGCGGTGCTTTACGAAACCATAGCGAACGATCTGGTATGGAACCGGAGCTAGGGGGAGCGTTGCGGCAGCAGGGCGTTTATGTAGACGAACTCACCTGCATAGGCTGCAAGCATTGCGCTCACGTAGCTCGCAATACCTTTTATATCGAACCAGACTACGGTCGTTCCCGCGTCGTGCGGCAAGATGGCGATCCGGAAGAAGTAATCCAAGAAGCCATTGATACTTGTCCGGTCAACTGCATTCATTGGGTTGATTACGAAGAACTGAAGCGGTTAGAAGCCGAACGTCAGTATCAAGTGGTGCCTATTGCCGGAATGCCCATCGAACGGGGAGCCATTCATGCTGCCAGCCGTCGCCGCAAACAAAATCAAACGAGTCACGGCCAAGCTCCCCAAAAATAGGTAGAATTTTACCTGAATTTATGGTTTTTTCCAGAAATCCTCAATGGCTGCCATAGTCATTGGGGATTTTACTGGTTTTTTTCTTGCTTTCATGCGATCGCGTCCCAAGTACCGATTGTCCGGACCGTCGCTGTTTTTTTTTCATGGATACGAATGACTCAAGATACCGTTTCCACGCCAACTCCCAACCCCGGAAAACTCTCCTTTTGGACCAAATTGGCTTTTGGTGCTGGCGATTTATCTCCAGCTCTAACCGCCAATTTGCAGGTCTTCTTGCTACTGCCTTTTTTAACTGATGTGGCTGGTTTGCCAGCAGCTTGGGCAGGAAGTGTTTTGATGCTAGGAAAAGTTTCCGATGCCGTCAATGACCCAATTATAGGGGTTTTAAGCGATCGCACCCGCAGTCGCTGGGGAAGGCGATATCCTTGGATAATATTCGGAGCCGTTCCTTTTGCTATCTTCTTTTTCCTGCAATGGCTGATTCCCCCATTTGAAAGTACAATCGCTTTATTTTGGTACTACCTCATTGTTGGCATCCTGTTTAATTTAGCCTACACTGTCGTTAACCTTCCCTACACGGCACTAACCCCAGAACTAACGCGCGATTATCACGAACGTACCAACCTCAATCGCTTTCGCTTCACTTTTTCCATCGGTGGCAGTATCTTATCTTTGGTCGTGGCTTCTGGTATCTCCCTCCTCATTGAAGATCCCCAACAGCGATACTTGACCATCGGAGCTGCTTTCGGTCTTTTTTCCATTATTCCCCTCTATTGGTGTGTCTGGGGAACCAAAACCAGAGCCGAGCAAATGCAGGCCACTCACCCATCATCGGAACAACCCACCTCCATTCCCTTCAAAAAACAGCTGCAAATTGTCTTCACCAACCGTCCTTTTCTCTTCGTAATGGGAATTTACCTATTTTCCTGGCTTGCCGTCCAAATTACTGCTACGACCTTGAAATACTATATCGATAGTTGGATGGGATTGTCCGAGACCAGTTTTTACACATTGGCAGTTACGGTTCAAGGAACGGCCATGGTCATGCTTTCGGTTTGGAGTCCCCTAACCCGCAAAATGGGGAAAAAAGCCGTATACTACATGGGAATTGTCATGTGGATAATGGCACAGGGGGGATTGTTTTTCCTGCAACCGGACCAA
The DNA here is from genome assembly GCA_964477525.1 of uncultured Geitlerinema sp. GTDB lineage: Bacteria > Cyanobacteriota > Cyanobacteriia > Cyanobacteriales > PCC-9228 > PCC-9228. The sequence continues at coordinate 90,641 of CAYZHY010000002.1, forward strand.
GTTGCTCTCATGTACGTTCTCGCCGTTATAGCTGGTTTCGGTGTTTCTACAGCCTATTTAATTCCTTGGTCCATGTTGCCGGATGTCATCGAACTCGACGAACTCAACACCGGTCAGCGACGGGAAGGGGTTTTCTACGCCTTTATGGTTGTCCTGCAAAAGATGGGATTGGCAATAGGACTGTTTCTGGTGGGACAGGCCTTGGATCTAGCGGGATATATTGAAGGTACTGCTGGACAAGCCGCCGCACAACCGGATTCAGCATTGTTGGTGATTCGCTTGGCTATCGGACCCGTTCCCACGCTTTGTTTGATTGGTGGTATGGTCCTTGCCTATTTTTATCCCATTACCAAAGAAAAACACGAGGAAATTTTATTGCGCCTGCAAAACAAAGACCAAACAACCCACCCATCCGACATTGGGTAGGTCAAATAGACTCACCGATATTCGATCGAGTTTCCCCTCGTGGAAAGGCTCCGGCTTGGTCTTTGAGAAACGAAAGAAAAAAAGCGAAATTTTTTCCCACGATCGCCCCAAATATGGTATTTTATTAGTAGACACTTTTAGATAATGGGAATAGACGCAATTTTTAAACAAAAGACACTATTACCATTATTCATATTATATGTCAAAAATCCCCCAAAATCAATACCCCCTTGCCAAAAAAATTTCACTTTTCCCATCGGGGGGATTTCAAAGCCAAAATCTATTGAGAATTGAGAATAGATATGGAACTGCGGAATGTGGGATCATCCTAGCTCTGGTTACAAGATGCTAATTGCATTTATCAAAAAAATTGAACAAAAACATAGCATTTCCGCCCATCTTGTTACAAAATATGAAGTAGAGGCGAACAACCGTTTGCCCCTACTCATTAGTCATTTGTCCTTTGAAGGTGGCAGGTAGTCGGATTGGCGAAGTCTATATTGAATGGACCGCTATTCCCCGTCTCCTGTCCCTCCTTCATTTTTTTTCTTATGGCTGAAACTTCTTCTCTCAAAACCACAAAAACCCAACAATGGTTCTGGCGTGGCTATTCCATTTGCTACCAAACCCAAGGAAATAGCGGTCCGGCTATCGTCCTCGTTCACGGTTTTGGTGCTTCTTCCGGACACTGGCGAAAAAATATTCCCGAACTTGCCACCCACTCTCGGGTCTACGCCATCGATCTATTAGGTTTTGGCGGTTCTGCCAAACCGACCCCCAGCAACGAAATTAGCTATACCTTTGAAACTTGGGGACAGCAAATTGGCGATTTTTGCCGGGAAGTTGTAGGAACCCCTGCCTTTTTGGTTGGCAACTCCATTGGCAGCATTGCCGCCATGCAAGCAGCGGTAGACTATCCCGATATAGCTTTGGGAGTGGCTTTAATTAATTGTTCCCTGCGAATGCTGCACGAACGTCGCCAACAAAATATTTCTTGGGGACGTAGGATAGGAACGCAAATGATGCAAAATATGCTGTCGGTTCGTTGGTTTGGCAGATGGTTTTACCGACAAGTGGCAACCCCCAACTCGGTACGCAAAATTTTGCTGCAGGCTTACAAACGACCCGAAGCTGTAACCGACGAGTTGGTGGATTTGATCATGCAGCCGGCTAGAGAACCGGAAGCTGCGGATGTGTTTTTGGCTTTTACTCGCTATTGTCAAGGACCGCTGCCGGAAGATTTGTTGCCGAAATTGCCTTGTCCGGCCATTGTCATTTGGGGAACGGCCGATCCTTGGGAACCTGTAGATATGGGGAGAAAACTGGCAGCGTTCGATACGGTGGAACGGTTTGTGCCTGTGGAAGGTATGGGACACTGTCCCCAAGATGAGGCACCGGAGTTGGTCAATCCTATTTTAACCGAGTGGATGGAAAACCCGAAGCGATCGCGTTTATGAAGGTTGCCAGTAATCGGTGGGGTCGTAACCGAGTTCTTGCAGCATTTCCCGCAGCAAAGGCAAACTCAAACCAATGACATTGGTATGGCAGCCAGCAATTTTTTCCACAAACAAACCACCTTTGCCTTCCAAAGCAAAATTGCCGGCACATTTTAGCGGTTCGCCGGTGTCCACATACGCTTCAATCTGGCGATCGCTAATTCTAGCAAAGGTGACCTGGGTAATTTGATGGCGAACCAACGTTTTTTGCTGGCGGGTATCGATGGTGGCATGGCCGGTATAGAGAAACCCCGTATCCCCCCGCATTTGCTGCCAACGAGCGATCGCTTCTTCTCTGGTAGCCGGTTTTCCTTGAATTTCGCCACAAACCACCAATACCGAATCGCATCCGGCGACAATCGCATCGGCAAATTCCTCAGCCACGGTTTCTGCCTTGGATTTCGCCAGTTTTTCCACCAAAAGTTCGGGATGTACCTCGGAAATCGTCGATTCGTCAAAATTGCTGGGACGAACAACCGGATCGATTCCAATATTTTGTAACAAACGCCTTCTAGCTGGGGAAGCCGAAGCCAGAACAAATGTAGGAATAGCCATTAGCAGTTTGCCAGTACAGCAACGGAAACAGCAAAGATTTCTAACCTAGTATACCGAAAAAGAATTGACCACCGCTTGAAACTTATCCTTCATTTTTTCCCAACGTCTTTGGGGAGTGGAAATATTAAACGTAAACAGTTTGCCGCGACTAACAGCAACGCTAGCCAAATTGTGGCGGGATTCGCGATCGTCAAAATCTACCTTATACTCCAATAAATAGTAAGTATGTTCCGGAGTTTCCTTGGAACCAACACTTACCAACTCCGCTTGACGATTGGCATTGGGATTAGAAATAGCCGATTTGGCAATATTTTGTCCCACTTCCGTAGGCGTTCCCAAATCTTGCAAACTTTGTCCCTCGGGAACCTCACCAATCACCACGCTCAAATTTTCCGACCGTTCGATTAAATCTCGCATCACCAAATCGGGTCCGTTGCCACTAACCTCCACCGGAATCCAACCATTGGGATAGAGAAATTCGTACCCGGCACGAGAATCCACATAGCTTTTCAGTTCCGAAGTCGGCGAGTTAGAACAGGCAGTTAAACTCAAACCAACGAACAGCAGGCAAATAGCCACAATTCGTTTCCACATAAACCGATCCAAAATCAATCTAAATTATCATTGCGTCTTTTCTTATCGTATCGGCAAGCAGCCACGCCGTTAATAGCTATCCTACGCTTTTAGCTACCAGCAACTATTAAAGCAAATCCCGATAGTTCGGATTTTCCTGTAGCTGCTGGAGCAATTTTTTAATATCTTGGGAACGTTCTTTGCTAGCCACCAGGGTAATGTTGCCATCGCGAACCACAATGGTATCTTCCAATCCCAACGTGACAATGGTTTCGTTTTCGTCGGTGGCGAAGAAAATATTCCCTTGCGAATCCAATCCCTGATGCTGGGCCAGTTCTACGTTGCCAGCTTTGCTTTCTAGCAAGCGTTCTAAGGCGTTCCAATCTCCCACATCGTCCCAACCAAAATTCACTGGCAATACAGTGGCGAGGGAAGTTTTTTCCATTAAGGCATAATCAATGCTGGTTTTTGGTAGTTGCGAATAGGCAGCAACGCCTTGTTGAAGTAGCGGATTGACAATATCGGGAACGTACTTACCCAATTCTTGCAAGACCACTTCCACGCGGAAGATAAAGATACCGCTGTTCCAACTGTAACGACCGGTTTCTATAAATTCCGTGGCTTTTTGGCGGTTGGGTTTTTCGGTAAAGCGATTTACCCTATATATGGGACATCCGTCCACGGTTTCTAAAGCTTCTCCCTGTTCGATGTATCCATACCCGGTGGCTGGATAGCTGGGTTGAACGCCTAAAGTAGCGATCGCATTTTGATTAGCAGCGTGTTGGCTGGCTGCTTGTAAGGTATGTTGAAAGGTAGAAATATCGTCAATCCAATGGTCTGCTGGAAAAAATCCTACGACGGTATCTTGACCGTAGCGGCGTTTGAGTTCTACAGCGGTCCATGCAACAGCAGCGGCAGTATCCCGACGATCGGGTTCCACTAATATATTATCTTCTGGCAAATTGGGTAGCTGTTCGCGAACGCCATCGGCAACCATTTCTGAGGTAATTACCCACAACTCTTGCCAACCACCAACCAACGGCAACAAGCGATTGGCAGTGGCTTGTAACAAACTGGTACCGCTGCCGTCGAGGGATAAGAATTGTTTGGGACGGTGTTGGCGACTAACCGGCCAAAACCGTTCGCCTTTTCCACCAGCAAGGATAACGGGAATGAATGATGGCATAGGGAATTTTTACTCTTGATTTTGCGAACTTCCATCCCAAAATAACTCGATTTCTAGAATTTCTGGTAAGACCTATCCTATCCCTATGCTAGAGTTGCTTGTCACTGGCATACTCGCTGGGATGGCGAGAAACATTAAGCAATCGAACGAATTTTTATGCAAGCAGAACGCAATAAACCGGATTTTTCCGTTCGAACCACCCACTTTCGGAGATGGCAAGGACGGTTTTTTTGGGGAGTGGCTTTTTTCCTGACATCCCTGATTAGCGGCATTTCCGGAGCTGTTGTCGGGTTGTTTTTGTCGGATTTTCCAGCTTCGGATCGGAAAAATTCGGCGTTCACGAGTCAATTGGAAAATGTTTCTCCGCTCTTACCGGATAGCTGGCAGTATCGCCTCTCGCAGCCAGTAAATATTTTAATTATCGGTGTGGATCCGGTTACTGCTAATGGGTCTTCGGATGGGGATTCGCGGCAAAATCGCTTTGGTGGTCGCAGCGATACGGTGTTGTTGGTACGTTTCCATCCCCAAAACCATACCATCAATTTGCTGTCAATTCCGCGAGATACAAGGGTTCGCTTGCCGAATGCAGACATTGATACGGTAAATCAGGCTAACTATGTTGGCGGTTCTGATATGGCAGTGGCGGCGGTGCAGCAATTGCTGAACGATGTGCCTATCCATCGCTATGTCAGGGTCAGTACTGGTGCTTTGCGGGAGTTGGTGGATTTGCTGGGAGGGGTGGAAGTATACGTTCCTCAAAAGATGTCGTATGAGGATAAAACCCAACAGTTGACGATTGAGCTGCAACCGGGATGGCAAACGCTCAATGGCAAGAAGGCAGAACAGTTCGCTCGCTTCCGGCAGGGGAAATTGGGGGATATTGGTCGCGTACAACGCCAGCAAATGTTGCTGCAGGGGTTGCGAAGGCGTTTGAACGACCCGGCGGTGATTCCCCGTTTGCCGCAGGTGGTACGGGTAATGCAGAAATATGTGGATACGGATTTGGTATGGCGGGAAATGGTGGCTTTGGTAAGGTTTGCTTTGGATTTGGAAGGTCGGGATTTTCGGATGGTGATGCTACCGGGAGAGTTTGGTCGGCGTGGCTATTGGCGGCTAGAGCAGGGGGCACGCGATCGCATTATGCAAGAATATTTTCAGGTAGAACCACCGCAGCTGGCCCGGCAACGCCAACGTTACTTGCAGATGCATCGCGACCCCGCTAGCTTGCAGATTGCGGTGCAAAATACCACCAATCGTCCCCAAGCGGCGCAGAAAATGGTAGATTACTTGCAATCCCAAGGTTTTACGGATACGTACGTGTTGCCCCAGTGGCCGGACCAACAGTTTCAAACCCAAATTATTGTTCAAAAGGGATATTTAGAAGGGGGAAAGGCGTTACAGCGGTTGTTAGGTTTGGGTGAAATTAGGGTGATGTCTACCGGGGAGTTGGATTCGGATTTTACTATTCGCGTTGGCGAAGATTGGGTGGAAACGATGCCAGAATGAGGAAAATAAGCGATCGCTAGTTCTTTGGTCCGACTTCGGTAGCTTGAACGTTGGGATAAGCGTGGTATTTGACAGGGGTGCGAAGCCAAATGGGTTCCCAATCTTTTTGTTCTGCTTCCACGGCACCAGCGGGGGTTGGCAACCAAGATTTGAGGTCCAAATCGTAATAACCGGCTTGTGCCATAGGGTACCATCCTGCTTCTATATATTTAATAATATGGGGTAAGGCTTCTAGAAATTCCTGACTGCGGTCTTTGGGATGAATTGTCCAAGCTTGTGGGGATTCCATGGTGGCTCGTACGTACTTGGTTTCCTCTAGACGTCGCGAAACCATGACTTCCCAAGAGTCTAACTGCCCTTTGTTGGTCCAGTAGTTTAATATGGTTTTGATGCCATTGGGCAATCGATTGAGGATTTCATGTTTGTAAGAACGCCAGAGAGCTGGCAGTGGCAGCAATTTCTCGAATCGCTTGCAATCAATTAGATAAACGCGGCTGCTGAAAAAGTTAAACCGATAAAAGCCATTCGGATCGTATTCGTAGTCAACTTGTTGGTGCATGCTACCGTCGGATGTGGGGGGTCCGGTTAGGGGTCTGACAGCTATGACATCTGGATTTTGTTGTAATAGTTTGATGCCTTCTTCCACCCAACTATAATCAGGTTCTGAGTGCAGCAGCATGTCGCTGTCAAAGTGAACGAGATAGTCGGTTTGGGGATTTTCAATGGAAAAGATGGTCCCTAGGATGGGATAGCCTTTGTAGTTGTGGCTGTTCTTGATGGGAAGGCCAAAATGCTTGCGATAAACTTCCTGGCGATAGCTGTCGGAGTAGTCAATATCCACGACGCGGTCTACCACTCCCGCATCTTTTAGTTGGTGGCAGCACTGACGCAGTTCATCTAGGGTGCCAATTCCGGGACGGTTAACTTTATCTCCCGATAAAGGTGCTGTGTCTACGGCTAACAAGCGATCGCTAAAATGAAAATTGCATCCTCTGACAATATGAGGAACTGTCTGCATGAGGAATGGCAGATCGGTACGTGCTGCCAGAATTGAAAGAGAACAACTTGCTGATACCATTGCTATTGTTTCCTCGTTTTTTGCTACGTAATACTGAAAAAAACAGACGGGCGAACTTCCCAGAATCTTGCAGTTGTTGTTTACCTAACCGTATTGAGCTGGAAGTTTGGAAGTATACGAATAAGCCTTCGGCATCGCTCTTGTTTGCAAACTTTCCCATGGCCAGCTTTAGAAGTTTCCGTATTATCCCTTAAATTATAATCTTCGGATAGCTAAGGATCAAGATATAACTCGGCAATTTGGCGTTTAACAGCTAAACTTTACTGAATTTTTACAAATATCCTTGATGAAAATACTTTTTTAAAATACTTGTTTATCTATA
>CAYZHY010000003.1:0-6388 GCA_964477525.1 uncultured Geitlerinema sp.
CTGTTCTAAACTATCTTCATGTTCGGCATTATCGGATTGCTTTGGGTTTTGTTGGTATTGAGATTTGATTTGTTGCAAAGCATCTTTTGGTTCGCCGCTGTTATTGCGATCGCTATTTGTTGGTGAATCCGTTCGATCTTGACGTTGCTGGTACTGGGATTTAATCTCTTGAAACAACTCCTCCGGATTGAAATTTTCTTCTTGGTTGGTTGCCATAATCTCCTCCAAACTCAAAATCCAAAACAATAAAATTCGTCCAAATAGAGAAAAGCACCAACTAGCAACAAGCACGTTATTTCGTGGTTTTCTCGATTGCAATCAATTGAGCGAAAAATTTCATCGCTACGAAAAATTTCAAAAAACGCACTTGGCTAGATTGGTTGCTTTTGTTTTTTAATTTTTTCTGTAAAAACTCCTCCTATTTCAGTTCGCTAAGAATAAGAACGTACCAATTCCCTCAACGATTTAATGCGAATTCCTTTGCCAACTGCTTCCATTTCCCATTTACCGCTATCATCGCGGAACACTTCTGCAAATATTATACCCGTTTGACCTTTATATTCTTGACCCGAAAGATTGTAACGGGCAATTTCTTGGTTGTTGTCACGGTTGACCAACCTAACAAACGCGTTGTCGACTGTGCTAAAATCCTGTTTGCGAGCTAAACAGTCGTAGATATTCACCACAAATACTAATTTAGAACATTCCTCGGGAACTTGGCGCAGATCGACAAAAACCTCTTCGTCGTCTCCTTCCCCTTCACCAGTTAAATTATCTCCTTGATGCGCGATCGCACCAGAAGGATGTTCCAGATTTCTATAATAAACCACATCGCGATTGTTGCGGAGTTTGTCGTTGGCATCCAAACAAAAAACCGAGGCATCAATGTCAATATCCTGGTTTTGTTGGAAAATTCCCATCAGACCACCGCCGGCTTGAGAAGCAACATCCCAACCCAAACCACACATGACTTTTTCCAGTCCTGGTGCTTCTTTTTCTAAAGAAATCCGCTGTCCTTTTTGTAAATTAATCGCCATTTTTTCTTGCCTAGCTACTGTAACGTTCCACAAGTGCCGGTAAACCACCCGAACAGCCAGAACCAACGGCGTGAACTTGCCAACTCTCTCCTTGGCGGATGAGTTCTGCCATAATCATGGCGGTTTCTCCTGGATGTTCTTCTGTTAAGTCGTAGCGAACCACTTCTTCTTTATTTTTCACGTTCACCAAACGAACGAAGGCATTTTTAACTGCATCGAAACTTTGCCCTTTTTCATCTCCTTCGTGAATGCTAACTGTAACGATAATTTTCCGAACATTTTCCGGTACTTTTGCCAGATTGACAAGAATTACTTCGTCGTCTCCTTCGCCAGCACCGGTGCGGTTGTCTCCCATATATTCAATAGAATTGTCTGGGTCGGGACTTTTGGGATTGTTATAAAAAACAAAATGGCTATCGGAAATTAGTTTTTCATTTTCATTGACCAAAAATGCCGAAGCATCCAAATCGTAGTTGTTGCCTTGTTCGCTAACATCCCAACCCAAACCAATGAAGCCAGCTTCTAAATTGGGTGCTTCTTTATCCAGGGAAATTTGTTGTCCCTTCTTTAAGTTGATACTCATACTGTTTTCCCCAATATGGTTGGTATCTATTCCCTACATGGTTTCAACATTTATATTTTAGTTGAAAATTGTATAACTGTGTATTCTCCTAAGAAAGATTTATGTTTTTTTAGGAAATTTGAATTTCTAACAAAGACATGGCGCGATCGCTTTTCAAGCCTTGTTGTCCATCCACACAATTTCTCTAGAAATGAGAAGGAGAAGAGTTAGGAATAACTACGGACCAATTCTTTTAACCCATGGATGCGAATTCCCTTGCCAATGGCTTCCATCTGCCATTCATCGTTTTCCTGGCGGGAAATTTCTGCTACAATCGTTCCCGTTTGACCTTCATATTCTTGACCGGAAAGATTGTAACGAGCAATTTCCTGGTTGTTGTCACGGTTGACCAATCTGACAAAGGCATTGTTGACTTGGCCAAAATCCTGTTTGCGAGACAAACAGTCGTAAATATTTACCACAAAAACCAATTTAGCATAGTCATTGGGAATTTGACGCAAATCGACAAACACTTGTTCGTCGTCTCCTTCCCCTTTACCAGTTAAATTATCTCCTTGATGAGCGATCGCACCAGAAGGATGCTGGAGATTTCTATAATAAACTACATCCATAGTTTCGTCGTGGAGTTTGTCGTTGGCATCCAAACAAAAAACCGAGGCATCGATATCAATATCCTGATTTTGTTGGAAAATTCCCATCAAGCCACCGGATTTGGCAGCGACATCCCAACCCAAACCACACATGACTTTTTCCAGTCCTGGTGCTTCTTTTTCTAAAGAAATCCGCTGTCCTTTTTGTAAATTAATCGCCATTTTTTCTTGCCTAGCTACTGTAACGTTCCACAAGTGCCGGTAAACCACCCGAACAGCCAGAACCAACGGCGTGAACTTGCCAACTCTCTCCTTGGCGGATGAGTTCTGCCATAATCATGGCGGTTTCTCCTGGATGTTCTTCTGTTAAGTCGTAGCGAACCACTTCTTCTTTATTTTTCACGTTCACCAAACGAACGAAGGCATTTTTAACTGCATCGAAACTTTGCCCTTTTTCATCTCCTTCGTGAATGCTAACTGTAACGATAATTTTCCGAACATTTTCCGGTACTTTTGCCAGATTGACAAGAATTACTTCGTCGTCTCCTTCGCCAGCACCGGTGCGGTTGTCTCCCATATATTCAATAGAATTGTCTGGGTCGGGACTTTTGGGATTGTTATAAAAAATAAAATGGCTATCGGAAACGAGTTTCTCGTTTTCATTTAGCAAGAAAGCAGAAGCATCTAAATCGAATTGGTTTTCGCTAACATCCCAACCCAAACCAATAAAGCCAGCTTCTAAATTAGGTGCTTCTTTTTCTAGGGAAATTTGTTGTCCTTTTTGCAGATTAATTGTCATAATCGAACTCCCGATTGTGTTTGTATTTGTACAAAATTCAAATTCTAGCAACCACCGATAAAAAAAAGTAGGGCAAGCTGGCCAATCCTACCAAGATGGTGGCTGGATAACGATCCTACAAAAATTTTATGGGTTGTTGAAAGCGATTCCGAGCTTAGAAACAATTTCGTAAATATAGAAAATGGCCGCGACCAACTTTTGCAAACATTTAGGATCTAAGCAGAGAATGGAACATCGCTATAGCATAACTGGGAAAACTTGCTTGCGGAGGTTTGCCAAATGCCACTGGAGCCATTTTCTCCTCCCAAGCATTCCTGACCTCATTATGGCAATCGAACCAAGGAGCTGCCAAGGAGCCTTTCGTAAACATTTATGAACGCTTTAGCTACGATCGCAGAACTTTGGATTTTATATGAATTCATGTATAGCTGGCAGCCGCACCGTAGCGCCATTTTTTTAACGTAAAGGGAACGAGGCTTATTTCTTTTATCCAAATGGTTATGTGTCCGGGTTGAATGCCTGTGTTTTCCCTATTTCAACCGAATTTTTTGAGGTGGGGAAATAACTTGTGCAATCATGGTACTTTCGGTATAGCCCAGATCGTGCAAGGCTTGCAAGCAAGTATCGGCGCGATCGCTAGGAACCGATGCCAGCAAACCACCAGACATTTGTGGGTCAAATAATAAATTGTATTGCGATTCCTCTTGTGGTTCTGCCAGAAATGGAACGGCATTGCGAATGTGGCTGGCTACTTTAAGGTTTTCCTGGTGTCGGGAACTAACAATTCCTGCTTCTAGGGTTGCGATCGCACCTTCGAGGTGAGGCAGGCTACCCACAATCAGTTCTACGCCAACTTGAGAAGCCTGCATCATTTCCCACAAATGGCCTGCCAAGCCATGTTCAGCCACATGCACGCAAGCAGTGGCACCGTATTGCTGCAAGCAACGAGCAGCTTCTTGATTGGAAAGCAACATGGAATCGCTCGCAGCATCGATCCAGCGTCCTTTGGCTTGCAAACGCCGATTGGCAGCCAATAAAGTTCCCACGCCCAAAGCTTTGGTCAAAATTAAGGTTTGCCCTGGTCGCATCTTATCTTGCTGGAAATTTCGATCCTCCCGAATCGTTCCATGGATAGCCAATCCCAAAGCAACTTGGTTGCCTTTGCTTGCCTGAATACCTAACAAGGGAATGGGATGCAACCCTTTGATGGCACCGGTCAAAAGCTGGTAAAGGGTTTCTTCCACAGTTGCGTCAGTACCGTGGGGGACCGTAGCGATCGCCATAGCATGTTGCGGTGTGGCTGCTGTTGCCCACAGTTGGCTAAGGCAGTGGTTGGCAACGATTTCGCCAAACTCGAAAGAATCGGACAGCGACGAATATAAATAATCTAATATTTCCACCATGCGGGATTTTGATGGAACTTGAAATATACATTGGTTTCGAGATGCGGATGGTTTTACTAAATTTTTGCTGTCGCTAGGCAGTTTCCAAATGGCAGCTTCCTTATTAATACGAGACAAAATTCGTTGCATGGAAAAAGAATCCAGGGAAATGCCATAACTACAATCGTATGATTCCGACAAATTGCTTTTTGGGGAGGGTTGTCTTGGTTGTTTTGACAGTGGTACTCGTTTCGCCGATAAATTTTGAAAGCGTGCCACAAACTGGCGATCGATTCGGTCTTTCCACCACCACAACCAACTTGCCGGTCCCAAAGCCCAACCACCACGGGCCGCAATGGCTTGTTCTTGCCCGGTACCGATAAGAATCAGGTATTTGTTTTGGGGAGTAAAAGGTTTGAGAGGCTTTTCTAGCAGCGATCGCTGCAGATTTTGGAACAGCGGTTTTCCCTGGCGTACCGCAAATACATCTGCTTTGGGTCGGGGATGTTGTTGCATGGTAGCAATCTCGCCAGCCGCAAAGACCTGGGGGTGGGAAACTGACTGTAGCGTATTTCGTACCAGAACAAATCCTTCCCGGTCGGTATCCAAACCCGCTTCCGCAATCCAATGGGGAGGGCTAGCATTGGTGACCCAAAACACGCGATCGCACTGCAAGGATTCGCCAGACTGACATTGCAGTTCGTAGCTCCTTCCTTGTTTGGTAATTTGACTGACGGTGGATGATACGTGTAATTGTATTTTGCGACGTTGCAGCAACCGATGCAAGCGATGGCGCGTTCCTCGGTTTTGTTGGGGAAGCAATTTTTTTCCCCGCTGAAATAAATGAACTTCTGCTGGTTGTTTGAGCGATCGCAAGCAGGCATCCATGGATAAAGCCAGTTCCACCCCACCGACACTGCCACCCACAATCGCCAAACGCAAAGGATAGGGCAAGGTTTCGGCAAAACCGCTGGCCGATTGCATGCTTTCGATAATTTGCTGCCAAATTTGTAAAAATTGCGTTACTGGTTTGACCGGAATGGCGTATTCCGCAGCACCGGGTACGATCGATTGTTGGGGCGTGCTGCCCGTATCCAACGACAGCACATCGAAGCGAATGGGGGGATGTTGGGCACACAAAACCCGATTTTTCTGCAAATCCAGACCAACAGCGCGATCGCGAACCATTTGCGCCCCAGCAAAATTCGCCAGTTGGCGTAGGTCGATGTGGCACTCGTCGTAGGTATAAAAGCCAGCTACATAACCAGGCAACATGCCAGAATAGGGGGTATGGGACGTATCGGTAAGTAACGTTACCCGTACGCCTGGTATGGGATGGGTTCCCCACAATTGTAAAGCGATCGCATGGCTGTGACCGCCACCCACCATCACCAAATCGCGAACAATCGGTTGCGTGCTTGTTTGCATGGTTGTTTTGAAGTTGGGCTTGTGCTGAGTGCGCCGAAGCATGGATTCTCTACAATCATGCCACAGTGGCAAGGGAAACGAAGGAGCTATCCTGATTTTAGAAACTTTATCTTGCGTTGGGATATTGACGCGCGTACTGCATTGCCAGTTCGGTTTTGCCAATGCCTCCCATGCCTACTACGGCGGTGGTAATGGCGACTTCGTTTTGGCTTTACAGGATTTGATGCAGTTGTTGGAGCTGTTGGTTTTTGGTTTTGGCTGCGATTTGAAACTTGGTTGACGACCAGCTTTTCGATTTTTTGTTGAACGGGAGCATATTTCAATCGATTGTTATTCCCCTGCAAGGAAATATCTCGCGCTTCGTTGTCTTGATTTTGAGAGCCTGCCATGGTCGTTTTTGGTTGTAGCGGTCAAGTTGGCTTTGCTGGCGTTGCGAAGATTCCCGCTGTTCGATCCCGGATGCGAGTCCATTCCGGAACCATGAAAAGCTGGATAACGTTGGTTCTTTGGCTAGCTAGTATGGCTTAATCAAGGAAAATTGTCTAAAAAGAATTCAGAGATGCGATCGC
>CAYZHY010000003.1:6488-69750 GCA_964477525.1 uncultured Geitlerinema sp.
CTAGTATGGCTTAATCAAGGAAAATTGTCTAAAAAGAATTCAGAGATGCGATCGCGATTTCCAATTACCAATAATTTTATATGAAATCCGCTTGAATCAACTTCAATCGCCCTTAGACTCCCGGCTGCGATGCCGTCCCCTGCTTCGACAGGCTCAGCACAAGCTTGGCAAGGGGAACTTACAGGAATTCTTATTCAAATATTTTTTATTCTTCGTGCCTTCGTGGTTCCCTTTAAAATTCGTATAAGAAAAATAAACCACGGCAAAGAACCGTGGCTTTTCGTTAAACAGATGAAAAAGAGCGAACTAGGATTTTTCGGCTAGTTGTTTCCATTCTTGGATAGTCAGTGGCGAAACCGCCAATTCCACTTCCGAACCGCTGGTCGTAGGTAACTTGAGAACCAATTCCAAGGTTTCGGGAAATTTGGGAATGACCTCAGTTAGGTCGTATTGACCGACATTGGATTTGGGTTGGTTGTTAGGGAAGGGTTCTGCAGAAATATCAGGTGCTTCTAAAGGTTTCTCGCTGTCAGGAACAAATACTTTCAGCGGCTGGGGATGGGCCAATTCTGCCTTTCCAGGAAAACCCACCAGGCGTACTTTAACTGCCGGTTTCACATCGGGAGCAATGCGTTTGAAAGCAATGGCTTGCCAAATGTTATTATCGCGGTCGTACAGCTTGGTACGAGTTTGATAGAGTATTTGGTCTTCTGCTTCCTCAATGGTGCGAATTTCTGCATTGGCTGGCTGAGCAGTAATGCTACTCAAACCGAACAACAAAGCCAGCACGCAAATACTTAGGGTAAAAAACCGAGCTAGGGTTTTGGAAATGCCAAACAGCATAAGCATTCTTTCTCAAAGATTCACTTTCATTGAATCACTATCGCGGCCTTACCGTCAAAATGAAAGGGGTTAGCGTGGAAAAATAGGCGAAAATTAGGATTTTTGGAATATTTCACTCTGGCTAGCTACAATTTTGGTTGTCAGCATTTGCCGGCAAAGATTCCAAAACCAGTAAATGCGGGTAAATATTGCCCGTTTCCACTACTCGTTCGTGGCAAACGCGGAAAAAATGGGAGGATTGCAACAATTTTCGCACCAAGGCATGTTTTTTTCCCACCAACATCACCAATCTACCTTTGGGAACCAAAACTTGGGCGGCTCCTTGCAGGAATTTGCGATAGAGTAGGTAAAAGTCGATCTGCTGTCCTACCTGAATGCCGTACGGGGGATTGGTAACAATGGCATCAAAGGAAGCTGGCGGGTAGTATGAGGCGATGTCCCGAGCGTCGAGTTGTTGGATATGCGATCGCTGGTAACATCCCGCTGAAATTAAATTCTCTCTAGTACCAGTAACACATTGTTCGTAGCGATCGCTACCATATAATTGAATATCGGGACGCAAACTCGCTGCCTCTAGCAAAATGGTTCCCGAACCGCAGAAGGGGTCGAGTATTTTTCCGCCAGAAGCCGGTAATTTGCACAGATGCAGCATGGCAAATGCCATGGTAGTTTTTAAGGTAATTCGTGGTTGAAAAGCTCGCTGGTAGCGTTGGTCTAAAGAAACCGCCGTTTGCTGCAAGCTAATCAAACAGGTATCGTCTATCACATCCACCCGTACGTTGACATCGGGATGTTCCAAATCAACGGTGGTGCCGAAGCGTTCCACCAAAACTGCTCCCGTATGCCGCTGTACGTCTATACTGGTAAAAGGATGTTGGCCGCTGCGTTTGCTGGTGGTGCGAAAGGTCTTGGCAGCCGGCATGGAGGGAATATCTAACTGTCCTAGTTCCTGGCAAATTTCCGCTAAAAAATCTCCTCCTTGGTGTTGGAATTGATACAAGTGCTGCATCACATGATACACCGACCGCATTTGGAAAGCCACCGCAGACAGTTTTTCCCAGACTTCGTTGCTTTCTACTAAGACATGACCGTCAATATGGTGGAAAGGACGACATTGGATGCGGGTAATCTGACAATCTAGTTTGGCAGCTTTTTGTCGAAATTCATTGGCGACAATATCTTCGATACCAGGATTGGTGGTCAAACGTAAGATTGTCATAGGTAGCCGCTACCTTGAATGACTTGTTTGACCGTGGTGAGTGCTTCCAGATTGATTAAACCACGGCGGTAGCCTTTTTGATTGGACATGCCTAGAAAAACGGTATCTCGCTGTTTGGGAAGGCGGGAAAAACGGGGAGACATGTTGACATAAACAGAAGCACTGTTGACACCAACCCCAAACAAACAGCTTTCTTGGTAGGATTCGGTGACAATACAGTCGGCGTGACCGCTGCTGTTTTGGTTAATCCAAGCGATCGCTTCGTCCAAACTATCCACCATTTTAAACGCCACGGTCCGATTAAAGTAGGGTTGGGTCCATTCTGTTTCGTTGCAAAGGGGAATTTGTGGGTATTCGGAAACAATGCGTTCGTCACCGCGAATTTGGATGCGATTGTCTTGCAAGCTTTTCCACAAGCTAGTCAGTGCTGCTGAATTGTGCCTGGTATGAATTAAAACCTTTTCAATGGCATTAACTGGGTCGGGAACGCTTTTGTGGCTATCTAAAATCGCCCAACGCACCAGTTCCAAACTGCCGTTGCCAGACCAGTACAGGCAGCAATTGCCCATAGCAGATTTTAACACAGAGGTGGTGGCCTGGCGCATTACCTGCTGGATGAGGCTGGGACGACCGTAGGGAATGACCAAATTGATATAGCGGTCTTGGGTGAGGAGGTCGCGAATGGTAGAGCCTTGTTCTGCTGCTAGAAATTCAATGGAACCCGTTGGCAAACCCGATTGTTCCACAGCCGATTTGACGGCTTCCGCAATGACGGTATTGGCATTGCTAGAATCGCTGCCACCCTTGAGGATGATGCTGTTGCCGGTACGCAGGCACATGCCAGCAGCAATGGCTGCCATTTCCGGAAACGCTTCGTAAATTAACGCGATCGCTCCCAAGGGTACCAACTGGCAGTAGGTTTGGGATTGTTCCAACTGGTAGGAAGCATTGAGCAAGCGACGGGTGGGATCGGAAAGTTCCGCCAATCGCTCCACAATCTGAATGCTGGATTGCAAGCGTTCTGGAGTTAGTTTGATCCAATCCAACATCAACTCCGAAACCGCCATATCCCGGCTGGCTTCCAAATCCAGCGTATTGGCTTCTAAAATATCATCTTGGCTTTCTTTCAAAGCCTCTGCCATTGCCGTTAAAGCTTCGGAACGCACCGCTGCCTTGGTTTTTGCCAAAACTAAAGAAGCTTCGTAAGCTCGACGAGCAGCAGTAGCCGGATCTGCGGACAAATCCAAAGAATCGTTGGACATGAATCTAACGCCTATAAGCTAGCCACACCATGAGTGCTGGTAACACCGCCAACAATACTGCCACAATGGCCCAGGGTAAAATATTGGAGCCAATGGGTGATTGCAGTGCTAACGGCAACCAAATGAGTAATAGCACCATGATAATCCCCAAGGCAATAGGGAGATAGCTATCCCGCAACCCTGAATAGACCCGCATCCATTGATGGCCGGTCCACCGCCACGCTTGTTTGTAGGGATAGTGCGTTGCCACCTGTTCGATGGCATATCCCCCATCTTCCACCACAAAAATTTGCTGGCAGCGATCGCAGCCAAATGCTTCTGTTAGGGTAATGGGAACTAACTTACCCCGACGGCGACACGGACATGGATACTCGCTCTGGACATCTATTTTTTTCGCTTTTTGGTATTGCACAATTTTTATCAGAGCCAAAAGTTTGCGCAGTTTCCTAAATAACAAGAGTTGTTTGACCACTCTACTGGTATAAAAACAAGGGGTTATTTGCTCTCTATAATAATCAAGAGCCTAGCCATCTAGCCAACCATCCATTTGGTTTTTTTGGTCGGGCTTCCCAGCATATGCCAGCAGCCATACAGAGAAAACGTATGGACTTGGCAAATGGTCGTGGCAGCCGCTAGAACTGCTGGGTCTATGTAAGGCAGTATTTTAGCAAAAACAAATCTATACGTCTGTAAAAACTGGCAACACTTTGCTTACTTTTTGCTGAATTCCATGGATTCTTGTTTTCTCCGCTCGTTTTTCTTCTGTTTTCGCCAACCGATGTCCTTTCTTTACATAACCATGTAATCTAAAACACAAAACCAGCCATCCCTTTCAAGAAGCCGATCGCTGGTTCCATCGAATGGTTTCCAATCCTTTGAAAAAATGAAACCAAGCGACGATAGCAGCCAACACCGCGTAAAATCCCCGAATTCCCCAATTAAACAATTTAAATATCAACGAAACTTGTTCTAATTCCAAGTGGGCTATATCGGCTACTTTGCTCGCAATTTGTACTTTCAACTCCTCCACTTCCTGCAAGCGATTGACTCTCGTGGGAATTACGGGAAATTTGGCACTATACAAATAAAATCCCCAAACACCATCAGCTTCTACTCGTTCCTGTAGAAAGGAATTGGTCATCGTTTGGGCTTTTTGGATAGAAACGGATTCGGCTTCGGCAAAATTCTCGATCCAAAAATCGTATTTAACAAGGGGACTGGCTACAAAAACCAAGGGAATGGCTAGGATTAAAAAAAACATGCTTAATTTCGCACTAAAGCCTTTAGGCCAAAGAATTGTCGCTATGCCAATCCCCATTCCCAATATGGCAAATATAAAAATATTGGCAATTTCTACCATTTCAACGCCCCGAAGAAAATCCCCCACGGCTGGAATTGTATAAATATTTTTTTCAACGAACCAGGTGGCTTGAAATTTCATTTCAAAACTCAACAAGACAATACAGCTAATGGCCAGCAAGTACACCCCAAAACGTACGAACCAAAAAATGGTTGATAAAAATATCTTTATTTGGCTATTAGATTTTGATGGCGTGGATGGTTTTTTTTCTAAAGTTTGAGGGGATAGATTGGCTGTTTGACTGACTTTTTTCTTAGCATGGGAGGGATTGCGATCGCCGAACAGCAGCCAACGCAATCGGGAGCGTAGGGAAGATGAAAAACGGGATAATAAGGGTTTTTTCCTAGCATAGCGGCGGCGTTGCTGGGAAGTAATGGTAGTATTGGCATGGTTGGTATAGTTGGGAAGGTCAAATCCGTCGATCCACTCTGGAGTAGGAGAATGCGATACATACCCACGTACAATCGCTCTTCTGATACCAACCGGTTGTAGCTTTTGCAAACCTTGGTAGATGCGATCCAGTAAAAGAGTACGATTGGGTGCTGCGGAGGTAGATGCTGCGGATACAATTAAACAGCCAGCTTTAACCTCTGCTTGCAGGGTAATTCCTAACGCCGCTAGCGAATGGTTCATCAACACCGCGATCGCTTCCGCATCTCCCTGTTTGGCTAACTGTAAAATATCGGTTTTCATAAAAAATACTGGTTAATACGAACGAAAATCCGCTTGCGGGAAACTTCCCAGCTTGGCCAATTAGCCTTGCCAAACCGCTTGCGACCCGCATAAATTTCGATCCAAGTTTGGTCGTAGAATAGCTCATGTTTCCCCCACAAGCAAAATCCTTCCCCACCCCTGCCAGAAAATTCTCCCGGGAAATATGTCTACCAGCCAGCCTTTTTTACCAGAAAAAACAGCAGATGGTTCTTTTACCTTCATTTCCGACGAATTTCAAGAGGCTTTCCACAGCCATTACGGTGCCAAACAGGAAGCTGAGGAGAAATTTGTCAAACCCACCCAGTTGTCCCAGCAAGCCCAGCGAAATTCCCTACGCCTGTTGGACATTTGTTACGGACTGGGGTACAACACAGCCGCCGCTTTAGCCACCATTTGGCAGCACAATCCCCACTGTCGCGTAGAATGGATTGGACTGGAACGAGACCTCGCCGTTTGCCAAGCCAGTTGCCACCATCACTTATTGGACCTTTGGGGGTCGTTCGTGGCTCCCCCCCTACAATCCCTCGCCGAACAGCAACAGGTGCAAACTCCCCAATTTCAGGGAAAATTATTGCTTGGAGACGCTCGTCAAACCATCCAACAAGTACGCACTCAGGGATTTGTTGCCGATGCCATCTTCCTCGATCCCTTTTCACCAAGCAAATGTCCGCAACTGTGGACTGTAGAATTTTTAGGCATGGTGGCTCAATGTTTGCATTCGCAAGGATATCTGGCCACCTATTCCTGTGCGGCTGCGGTGAGAACGGCTTTTCAGAAAAACCAACTTTACATCGGTGCCACCACACCAGTTGGCAGAAAAACCCCTGGAACCCTTGCCAGATGGCAAAATATTGATTTACCCTCTTTATCTCAGCCGGAACGGGAACACTTACAAACCCGTGCTGCCATTCCCTATCGGGATCCTACTTTATCGGCCGATGCAGCAACGATCGTGCAACGTCGCCAAATTGAGCAACAACAGTGTGATTTAGAACCTACTTCTCGCTGGAAGAAACGCTGGCAGGGTAGGTAAGTGCAGCATGGGAGCGTGGGAACTTGAACAACTGTTTGAAAGTGGTTCTTTTGATGGCAAATGGTAGCGATCGCAGTTTCGGCCATCCGAATCAAAAAAACACAATATTGTTTTTGTTAGTTCAACGAGTAAAATTTATACCATTTCTTTAAAATTCCGCAAGAAATAACCGGGGCATTTTTGTAGGGATGCTCGCGCGTTGTGCCCTTACCGGGGTAATTGGAAAAGATCGAGACGATTGTTGTTTTCTAGAAATGGTATTAGAAACGAATGGTTTTTCTACACCAAAAATCTTTTGTTTTTAATCGTTGAAATAAAATTGCTCTAAAACGCAAACCAAAAGGATATAAATTGTATTAAAAAAAATCTTTCAACAATGTGGCTGAATGAACCGGACTTCACACGAAAGAATTCAGCGATCGCTTTCCCAAACGACCGAGCTAGATATGTTCCCATACCCCATGCTCCCATGCTCCACGAAGCAAACTCCCACACCAACCCACCAAAATGCTAGATTTCGATCGCAATAAACGTGTATCCTAAAATCTGGATTCCGACCTGTAGACACTGTTAGTCATGGTAGCAGTAGCAATTTTAGCAGCTGGACGCGGGACGCGCATGAAATCCGACCTCCCGAAAGTTTTGCATCCATTGGGAGGGCGATCGCTTGCCGAACGTGTCTTGCAAAGTATTTCCGATCTAGAAGTATCTCGCTGTTTCGCGATTGTTGGCTACCAGTCAGAAAAAGTCAAACAAGCGTTGCAGCATTTCCCCAACCTGGAGTTTATCGAACAACAACAGCAACTAGGAACCGGTCATGCCGTCCAGCAAATTTTGCCCCACCTGCAAGGGTTTGAAGGAGATTTGCTGGTACTAAACGGAGACGTTCCCTTGCTGCGAGGGGAAACCCTCAAAACCTTACTAGCCACCCACCAAGCCCAAGGCAACGCTGCCACCATCCTGACAGCTCAGTTGCTCAATCCCAAAGGATACGGACGGGTTTTTTGCGATGGCAACAACCAACTCAAAGAAATCGTAGAAGACCGCGATTGTACGGCAGCACAAAAACAAAATCGGCGGATTAACGCCGGCATCTATTGCTTTCACTGGCCCGATTTAGCCCAATTTTTGCCCAACTTGCACCGCAGAAACGAGCAACAAGAATACTACCTCACCGATGCAGTAACAACACTAAAACCTGCCATGGCGGTGGATGTGGAAAACCCCGAAGAAATTATAGGGATCAACAACCGCAAACAATTGGCAGAGGCTTACAACATTTTGCAAGACCGGGTCAAAGATGCTTGGATGGAAGCTGGTGTCACCCTCATCGATCCGGATAGCATTACCATTGACGACACTGTCACCCTAGAACCAGACGTGCAAATCGAACCCCAAACCCATTTACGGGGAAATACCGTGATTCGTTCTGGCAGCCGTTTGGGTCCGGGAAGTTTTGTAGAAAACAGCCATATCGGCAACAATGTGGTCGTCTCCTACTCGGTCATCACGGATAGCCAGGTAGCGGATAATACGAGCATCGGTCCCTACGCTCACTTGCGGGGTCAAGTACAAGTGGGTGCCAATTGCCGAGTTGGCAATTTTGTAGAAATGAAAAAATCTGTCATTGGTAACGGCAGCAATGTCGCCCACCTTTCCTACATTGGCGATGCTACCTTAGGAGAACAGGTTAACGTAGGAGCAGGTACCATTACCGCCAACTACGATGGTGTTGCCAAACACCATACCCATATTGGCGATCGCAGCAAAACCGGTTCCAACAGCGTTTTGGTAGCTCCAGTTACCCTAGGAGAAGATGTCACCATCGCCGCCGGTTCTGTCATTACCGATGATGTAGATAACGATACCCTAGCGATCGCGCGATCGCGACAAGTTAACAAACCCGGCTGGCGTTTAAAAAAACACCAGAACCAAGCTAAATAAGATCGTTTCCAGACTCCGATGAGTTCAGTCAATGCGGATCGCGATCGCTATCTTGCAAGCAAGGAGTACCCCCATGCTGAGGAAAATTTGGCAGTGGCTCAAGCGGATGTTTCGTCGCTTATTTTCCCGTCGCCGCCAACCAGGTTCCCATCCATCGGTTGCCTCAATGCCTTCTACATCTCGTTCCGAACCCCTTAGCCATACGGAACTGGAATATTACTTCATGCAATTGCTCGATGGTGTGGAAAAAGGATGGAACCAAACCCAAGTTCGGCGTTTTTTCTATGCTTTTCGCGATCGCGTTTCCCACGAACAATGGCTCTCGTGGCTGCAAAACTTTGGCCACCAATTATTGGAAGCCGCTGTTCCCAACCACGAACTGGCCCGTCGCCTTAAAAAACTCGCCCAGGTTAGCGACCCAGAAATCGCCAGCATTGCCGATGAAATCGGTACCCAATTGTTAGAACGGGAACTCCCCGCTGGTCAGCTAGAAACCTATTTTGACCAAGGAATGGACAAGTTGGAAGCGGGAGAATACGAAGCCGCCCTGCAATTATTTGACCAGGTCTTATTATACGATGACAACCACTACCGTGCCTGGATTAACCGTGGCAATGCCTTAGGCAATTTGGGACAATTGGAAGCTGCGATCGCTTCTTACGAACGAGCGTTGGAACTCAAAGATGACGTGGCTGCTGCCTGGAGCAATCGTGGCGATGCGTTAGCCGATTTGGGGCGTTGGCAAGAAGCTGCCCGCAGTTGGCAAAAATCGGTGGAAATTCGACCCAATCATGCCAAAACTTGGTTCAATCGCGGCATCGCTTTGGGGGCACATTTGGGAAATTGGGAAGAAGCTCTGCATTGTTGGGACCGAGCTGCGGAACTGACCCCCGATGACGTACAAATTTGGTTTAACCGTGGCATTGCCTTCAGTGCCCTTGCACGCTGGGAACAAGCCCTCGATAGCTGGCAGCGAGTTCTTCAACTCAACCCCCATTCCAGAGAAGCCTGGATTAATAAAGGCGTAGCATTGCAAAAATTAGGACGTTACGAAGAAGCCATCGAAGCCAACAACCAAGCCATTGGTTTGCATGCTGCCCCCAAACAAGCATCTTCGAGCCATGCCAGCGTAGAATCTCTGGATGTAGAAGTCAACGCCAACGCCACCCAACCCACATCTACCTTTCTCCAAGGAACTGAAGAGGCAGCGACCGAACCTATAGACCAAGTTGACGAAGCTTCCGGAGAAGAGGAGGAAAATGATAGCGATCCCCCCGAGGATACGCCCACATTGCTATTAGATTTACCCAACGAAGTTCCCCCATCCGGCGAATCTCCAACGGCAGCTTCCGAGAAAGCTGACAGCAAGTCAGTGGAAAAATTGGTACACGAAGACCCAGCTGCTGCTTGGGAACTGGCGGAAACCCAAAAATATGTTGCCGTACAACAAATTCTGCATGGCAGTACGGTTGGCGAAAACGAACGAGCGAGCTACCAAAACCTACAGCAACTGTTAGATGCCAATACGGCTGCTATTTCTTGGTACTTGGGACAGGAAAATATTATCGCCTTTATCCTCAAACACAACCAACAGCCCATTGCCCTGGAAATACCATTTTCAACCACTGCAACCACTGAAACCATTCCCGATCCGTGGCTGGAATCGTCTTCGCCAACCCCACATCGCGAACCCCCCGTTTTTCATTTACAAGCTTGGTTGCGGGAATTTTTTCAGGGATTCGCCCATCGCCAAACCAACCAAATGCATCTGTGGCAACAGGAAATGAGCGATCGCTTGGTTCATCTGAGCGAAATTTTAGGCATTAACCGTTTGTTACCCCATTTAGAAGAGGTCAACCGGTTGGTTTTAATTCCCCACCAGGTTTTGCATTTGTTTCCTTTTGATGCTCTATTTCCCGATTTTGCTATTACCCAACTGCCCAATGCCCCCACTGCAGAGATGCTTTCGCAACGCCAGGTAACGGAATTTTCGGCCTTTGTTGGTGCTGAATCCGATCGCGAATCAGTTCGATATAGCGAAATCGAAACCGCTGCCATTGCGGGGATGTTTTCCCAATCTCGCTGTTTGTCAGCCACAGAATGTCGGACCCGTTCTCTCAAATCTACCCTCGCTGATGGCGGCGATATTTTTCATTTTGCCAGCGAATTTATCCACTATCCCCACCAACCTATGGCTTCGGGTTGGCAACTGTCTCAAGGTGAATTTTTATCTGTTGGAGAACTTTTTGGGGAACTCGCTTCTTTCCCTTTGGTTTGTTTGTCTGCTTGTCAGCTCCAACTTCCCGAACTTGGGCACAGCAAAACCGAAGCAAGCGATTCTCTGATGGAATGGATGGGGATTGCCAATGCCTTTTTGGCAAGGGGGTCTAGCTACGTTTTGTACGCGCTGTGGCAAGTGGAAGAAATTTCGACCACGCTGTTGGTGGTGCGTTTTTACCAGCTTTTGTTGGAATCCACATCCCCAGCAGAAGCTTTGCAACAAGCCAAACAATGGTTGCGTACTCGTACCTATGGGGATTTGGCTTCTTGGCAGCTAAATTTAGCCCAGCAATTGGCTACAACGGCTCCAGAATGTAGCGAGGAGTTGGAAATTGCTGCTGATGTAGCTCGCACTCGTGCTAATAAAATGGGGTCGGAATACTGTCCTTATGCCCATCCGTACTATTGGGCTGGTTTTGTTCTTTCTGGAAAAGTGTAGTTTTTTTCCATCAATTGGCTATCATAAGCGATAATGAAATTTCAAACAAACAACCAGAAAACAATGCGATCGCAAATTCCTCTAACACCACAAGACACTGTCACCATTCAGGCGTTTGTCAATGCTTTGGCTCGTTCCTCTGTAGCTTTAGAACCCTTACAGCCGCAACTTTATGCCATTGGCGAAAAAATTGCCCAGCAACAATCTTGTTTGGTGCAATGCATCCGCTCTTCGATCTCCAAAAATCCCCAACTTGCTAAAAGTTACCGTCAAGAACGAATGCAGTTACGACCGTACGAAAAAGCTTTGGCTGGTAAAACCGAACTATCCGATGGGGAATTTGATTGGCTACAAAAACAACTGCTCGATTTGGGGGAAATTTTGCGATCGCCCGATTTACCCGTTCAAATTATGACCTATAAAAATCGAGCCAATCACTTTATAGAATTCCAAGACAATGTAGCCGCCAATTTTAGGTTGGATGGCTAAAAATTACCTTGATTCTTGAAAACTTTCTAGAGAGTCTAACATTTGGGGTAATTGGTTCAAAAGTTCGTTAATTTCCCGTTCGTCGCGATAGTTTTCTCCTTCGCAAGGGCGATGGAGACGAACGCTTGCTAAGAATTTTTTCTGCATTTTTGTAGCTCGATCGCAGAAAAATCTATTCTGGCTAGCATGCCTGTTGGCCTCTTGGAAAGATCTTTGCATGGCTATCTCCCTAGTATCTCTTTCAAGACAAACATCTGCAAGTAGTAAGCTTTTGTTTGTCTCTATTTCTATTGTTCCCGATTTTGCACTCAAAATCCTGATTTTTTGTAAAAATTAATATTTCCTGACATTTGGGCAAGCGATGGCCAACCAACAACCTAGTCGTAAACGGCAATCGAGCTATTTTATTTTCAGAATCTTTCAGAATCGCGGTATTTTTTTAATGATGAAACCAATGTAAGCATGAATGCTATTTCTTCTGCATTTTTGAAAATAGAATCTAAGCTTTTTTTTAATTTTCTTGATAAAAAATTGCAATAAGTTGCTACAAAAACAGCCATTTGCCTGTCATTTCATACAATTTTTGTAGCCGTCTTATCAAGGGAGATGGGGCGTTTCCAAGCGATCGCTATTTCCAAAACATACAAAACCACCCCAGCTTCCATTCCCGCACCTGCAAAACTTGCTTTACAATTGAAACTTGTATCTGAAGATACAGACAAACCAGCAGATATAACCCTTTGTTTTTTTATGAGCGACGCCAAACGTTCTGCGCCTGCTACCCAACGCAACCGAGAACCCATTCTCCAAGTTTTGCAGCGGGTGTTACCAACTGAGGGAACTGTTTTAGAAGTTGGTAGCGGTACGGGAGAACATGCCATTTTTTTTGCCCCGCGACTGCAACCCAGGCAGTGGCAACCCAGCGACGTTGATTCCGAATCGCTGGCCAGCATTTCTGCTTGGATGCAAGAATATCCTTGCGAGAACCTCCATCCACCTTTAGAGTTAGACATACGCGATGCCAGTTGGTGCGTAGAACGTGGGAAAGGCCATGCTTTGCAGGTAGCCCCCATTACCGCGATCGCGAGTATCAATACCATTCATATTGCTCCTTGGTCGGCAACGGAAGGTTTGATGGCAGGGGCCGGTCGCATTTTGCCTTCAGGGGGAATTTTGTACCTGTACGGTCCTTTCCAACGCAACGGTAGACATACAGCACCCAGCAACGAAAGTTTCGATGCTTCCCTGCGTTTTCAAAATCCCGAGTGGGGGATACGCCATTTAGAAGATGTCATAAATGTGGCACAAGCCAACCAACTTGAGTTTCTAGAAACGGTGGATATGCCTGCCAACAATTTTTCGGTGGTCTTTCAAAGAAAAAATCTATAACCTATGCTTGCGATTGGCGAATTTTGGGCAAAAACCAGCGGTACGTGGATCAATATTGCCACCGTGGCCATAGGAACGACATTGGGGTTATTGGTTCGCCAGCGGTTGAGCGATCGCATGCAGAAAATTATTACTCAGGGCATCGGCTTGACTACCTTACCCCTCGGTTTGACCATGGCAAACGATTTGACCAAGGTAGAGGTGGGGACCATCAATGGCGTGGTTTTGGGATTGCTGGCGATGGTAGTGGGAGGCATTTTGGGAGAATGGTGGGAAATCGAAGAACGGTTGGCTGCTGTGGGCAACTGGTTGAAAGTGCATTTTCGCGGGCAAGGGAAATTTGCTGAAGGTTTTGTGGCGGCGAGTTTGATTTTCTGCGTCGGTCCGCTGGCTCTCATTGGTAGCCTCAAAAATGGATTGGAAGGAGACGACACCCTGCTGACGGTGAAAGCGACCCTCGATGGTATTACGTCGGTAGCCCTGACCAGTAGTTACGGGATTGGCGTTGGTTTTTCCATTTTGACTATTTTTGTCTATCAAGGAGGCGTTTCTGTGGCAGCAGGTTTGTTTGCCGATACCTTGGTTGAGCCCAATAACAATCCGTACGTTCTCATGGTGACGGGGGTGGGAGGTTTGAGCATTCTCGGAATTGGTATCAATTTGCTGGATATAGGAAAAATTCGGGTTGCTTCGTTTTTACCGTCTCTGTTGCTGGCACCAATATTTTTTGCTCTCAGCGATCGCTGGTTTGGATAAAAAAAAACTGCGATATTTAGCTTGCCAAGAAACAAGCCAACCATCGCAGTTTTGACAAATCAAACTGGAAACAAAACTTTAGTATTCCGGTATGGAAGGATCGATTTCCCGACTCCAGGCCGTGATGCCGCCTTTGACGTTGTTGCCTTCAATGCCAGCTTTTTCTTTCAATAGCTGCAACGCCCAAGCGGAACGTCCTCCCATTTTGCAGTGGGCAATCAATTGTTTGTTTCCTTGCCCGTTGCCATCAATGAGTTCTTTCACCTTTTGGATCCCTTCACCATTTTCAATTTCTGGCAAAGGAACCAATTGGGCTTGGGGAATATTGGCAATTTCGTACTCGTTGGGATTGCGAACGTCGATCAACACGTAATCGTTGCGATCGCTGTCCAGGATTTTCTTGAGTTCGTGAACGTCCATTTCCGGGATTTCCTGACGTTTCCGTTCTTCTTCCTCTTGAGCTTGAGGAATGCCACAGAACTGTTCGTAGTCAATCAGCTTGTCAATAACCGGACGTTCGGGGTTGGGACGCAGTTTGAGTTCCCGGAAAGTCATATTCAGGGAATCGTACAGCAACAAGCGACCGCTTAGCGTACTGCCGGCACCCAAAATAATTTTGACGGTTTCGGTGGCCTGAATGGTACCGACCAATCCCGGCAAAATGCCCAGAACGCCACCTTCAGCACAGGAAGGCACCATTCCCGGCGGTGGGGGTTCGGGATACAAGTCGCGATAGTTGGGACCACCCTGGTAGTTAAAGACAGTTGCCTGTCCTTCAAAGCGGAAGATGGAACCGTAGACGTTGGGTTTGTCTAACAGAACGCAGGCATCGTTGACCAAGTACCGCGTGGGGAAGTTATCCGTACCGTCTACCACCACATCGTAAGGTTCGATAATGTCGAGAGCATTTTCCGAACTGAGTTGAGTTTCGTACAAATCCACTTGACAGGATGGGTTGATGTCCAAAATTCGTTGTTTGGCCGATTGAATTTTGGGTTTGTCCACCCAGCTCGTACCGTGGATGACCTGTCGCTGGAGGTTGGAACGGTCAACCACGTCAAAGTCCACGATGCCAATGCGTCCGACGCCAGCTGCCGCTAGGTACAGCAATAAAGGAGAACCCAAACCACCCGTACCGATACACAAGACGCTAGCGGCTTTCAGGCGTTTTTGGCCTTCCACGCCTACCTCTGGAAGGATGAGGTGGCGGGAATATCTTTCGTATTCTTCTCGCGTCAGTTGAACCTCGTCGAGATTGGGATTGAGCATAGTTAAGAGACTTGGAAATCAGGTTCGTTCGGCGTTCAAATCGTCCGAGCCAATTAGAATATTCATTCTACCTTACCGTAGGTAAATTTTAGGGCAAAATATGAATTTCTTCATGTTGAAATTGATGCTGCGGGTCCAAGCGCCAACTAAATAAATCTGTGGCTTTTCCTTGGCGAATGGAAACAATAATGTAGGAAAATTCGGGCCAGGCATATTTGCGGTCAAATTCCGAGGGAAAGGCGGGATGGTCGGGGTGGGAGTGGTAAACACCAATAATTTGCAGGCTGCGATCGCGGGCATCTTTTTGTACTTGCAACATGACTTTGGGGTCGATGGTGTATTGGCGTTCTTTGGTGGCATGGGGATCGGCTTCAAAAGCCTCTGTCGCTGTTTCCCCCCACATATTTTCCATGGGGAAAGTTTCTAACAGAATTTCGCCGTTATCTTGAAAGTTTCCCAACAACAAACCACAACATTCGTAGGGATAGGTTGTTTCTCCATGCTGGCGAATAGCGTGTAGGTGTTTTTGAGCGGTTTGTAAGGTCAAGATGGGCTGTTGCCTCCCGCAACGATGGTTTGCAATGTTTGTAGGAAATTGGGATAGGAAATCGCAGCAGAACGCGCACCGTCGATGGTGGTGGTTCCGGAGGCATTTAAAGCCGCGATCGCCAAACTCATGGCTATCCGATGGTCGTCGTAGCTTTCCACCTCCACCCCCTGCAAGGGCGTACCGCCGGTAATTTCCAAACCATCTGGCAGTTCGTCGATTTGGGCACCCATGCGATTGAGCTGTTGGGCCATACCTGCCAAGCGATCGCTTTCTTTGACCCGCAACTCCGCCGCATCGCGAATGACGGTGGTTCCTTTTGCAAATACCGCTGCTACGGCTAAAATCGGAATTTCATCAATCGCTCTGGGAACGATATCGCCGGCAATTTTGGTGGCTTGTAGCTGGCTGCCCCGGATGCGAATATCGGCCACCGGTTCCCCAGCTACGGTTCGCTGGTTTTGCAACTGCATATCCGCTTCCATCTGTTGCAAAGCATCTAAAACCCCAGTGCGCGTGGGATTCACTCCCACATTTTTTACCACCAGTTCCGAGTTGGGGACGATCGCAGCAGCCACCAGCCAAAATGCTGCCGAACTAATATCGCCGGGAACGACAATCGTTTGCCCTTGTAGGTCTGCGGGTCCGGAAACCGTAACGCTACGTTGGTGGGGGTCTACATCAATAGATGCGCCAAAGGCTTTCAACATGCGTTCGCTGTGGTCGCGGGAGATGGCTGGTTCGATGACGGTGGTTTTGCCTTCGGCGGTCAATCCCGCCAGGAGAATGCAGGATTTTACCTGGGCGGAAGCGACGGGGGAATGGTACTGGGTGGGTTGGAGGCGTTTGCCAACCATGGCTAGCGGGGCCACTCGGTTGCCCTGGCGACCCCAAATATTGGCCCCCATGGTTTGTAAGGGATTAATAACCCGGTCCATGGGGCGCGCGCGCAAGGATTTATCTCCGGTTACGGTAAAAAATTTATCCGGCTGGCTGGCTAAAATTCCCAGCATCAATCGCATGGTAGTGCCGGAGTTGCCGGCGTTGAGAACATCTTCTGGTTCCTGTAGCTGCCCGGTTCCCATACCGCGTATCCGAACTTGTTCTTCGTTGAGGGGGGAAATGTCGGCACCGCAAGCTTGGAAACAGGCTGCCGTACTGCGGGGGTCTTCTCCTAACAGCAAACCGCGAACGATGGTTTCGCCACTCGCGATCGCCCCTAGCATGAGGGCGCGGTGGGAAATGGATTTATCTCCAGGAACTTGAATGGTTCCTGCTAGGGCCACGTCTTCATTAGCTCCCTGGCGAATGGTTAAATATTGTTCTTGTTCGGTGATTTGGACCATGAAACCGCTTGTTAAATTTTGAGCGTAGAAAGTTTCGCCGATTAGTTTACTCGATTTTTACTTTTTTTGAGGTGGTTGTAACGGTTGGTAAAACTGGTTTTTCGAGAACCAAGGCTGCTGTATCGACTCAAGTTCGAGCTACACTAAAGTGGAAATCCATTGGCTAAGGCTGGGCTATCCCTCCATGATTGCACATCACCGCAAACCCGTTTGTTTGTCCATTATTTCTACAGATTTGCCCGTTGGCTCTGTGTTGGAAACGGCTGCGACTCTCTATCAGAAAGATACAAATCGATTTCACTTGTTGCTGAAAGAACCTCCCTTGCCAGAAATCGACCCCATTGCTTCTGACGAAGAGTCTGTGGGCGAAGAACCATCCAGTTCCCGCTTGCTGTGGTTGGAAATTTCCCCCCATCGGGTGATTATGACCATGCAAGGCAACCAGGCGTTTAGCTACCGCCACCTGTGGCAGCAGCATACCTATGGGTTGAGTCGCTATTGGTTGCGCAGCTACGATTTCGGCGGTTACGGTCAAATTCGCTTGCGTAATTTTAACCGTTCTTTCGATCTAACGGGAACTCCTTTGCCTTCTCACTTACGGCTGGAATACGAACTTTGGTCGGATAAATTACCGATCGGTTGTTATGTTTTGAATTTGGAAATCCATCATTGAAAAGGTTTTTTGTTCTTTTCGATTAAGGGTGGCAGTAGGCATTCATTTCTGCTGCGATCGCATCGGCTTTTTCGGCAGCTTTTTCGGCTTGCTGGCTGGCTTGTTCCACGCGGTTTTTCGCTTGTTGGACCTGTTGGCGTCCGGATTTGTCAGCGCGGGCCTGTTGGGCGCTATCCAGGGCTGTGCTGGTGGTGGCGAAGGCATCGCTGATATCGCTATAAATTTTGGCAAAACGATCGCGGTAGGTTTTCAGCTGCTGGTCGGATAGTTCCACAGCTTTCAATTCTTTTACCAAGGCATCCAATTCTTGGGAAATTTGGGCGGTGGATTGGGGCGTTTGCTTGTCAAACTCGCGCATGAGTGCGTGTCCTGTGTCAATTTTGTCGATCAAACGGTTGCATTGGCTAATTCTGGATTCTCCGCATGCTGTTAGGATCGCTGCTGCTGTCACCAAAATCGGGGACAAACGATGGAAAATTGTATGCTTGGCAAAGCTGTTGTTTGATGTATTTACTGCTGACATCTCCAATTTATTGGGTAGCATCGTGCGTTTGGGGATGGCTAGCTGTTAGCCATCGTTTTCCCGTTCGTCCATCATTCCGGTTTCTTCACGAACCAGGGTGGTATGTTCTCGCATTCCTTGTACTTGGTAAATGGGAATCGGCGCAAGTTTGCCTTTGACGCGAACGGATTCTCTGGCTTCGACCGAAACGCGATCGCTACAGTAATCTAAAGTGGATTGGCTAATGAGGATTTCGTTAGGTTTGGCTAACTCGCACAACCTAGAAGCCACGTTTACAGCATCTCCAATTACTGTATACTGTAAAGTTTGGGAAGAACCAATAGCACCAGCAATTACCGAACCAGTATTTACGCCAATGCCCACTTGAATGGGTTCCAAGTTATTGGCCATGCGTTCGTTATTAAATTCTTTGAGGGCTTCTAGCATATCCAACGCACAAGACACGGCTCGCAAGGGAGCATCCGACATGGAAACGGGGGCACCAAACAAACCGATAATTTCATCGCCGACATATTTATCTAGGGTCCCCCCATGTTGAAACAAAACATCTACCATGACTTCAAAATAAGCGTTGAGGGTGCTAACCATGTCTTCAGGGGGATGGCGTTCGCTCATAGCCGTGAAGCCGCGAATATCGGCAAATAGCATGGTAACGTTGACGTGGGCACCGGCTTTGTCTAACACCAACGAACCGCTGACAATTTGCTCTACCAAGTTCGGCGACAGCAAGCGTTGCAGTTGGGCGCGGGTTTCGGCTTCAGTTTGAATTTTTTTGGCGTAGTGGTAATTTTGAATGGCGATCGCGACTTGGGTGGCAATACCGGAAAATAAAATTAAGTCTTTTTCCGTGAACGCGCCCGTGGTAATGTTGGAATCCATGTGCATGGCCCCCAACATCTGGTCTTGATACAAAAGGGGAACGCACATGGTAGAACGAATTCCCTGCATAATAATGCTTTCCGATTTTCGAAAGCGCTCGTCTAGCAGGGCATCAGAACAGAGAACCGCTTGCTTTTTGGTTTTGACTTCATCCAGAATGGTGCTGGAGATGTGAATTTCTTCTTCTTCGTTTTTTTGACGGACGAAGCGCGGGATCAAATCATCTTGCTGCGAATCGTACAGCAGGATAACCGCTCTCTCGGCCGGAATAATCGCAAAGGTTTCGTCGACGATTTGTTGCAACAGCTGGTCTAGGTTGGTATTGACAAACAGCTTTTGGGATAAAGCTTGCGCTACCCGCAACTTTTCGTAGTCGGCTTTGAGTGCTTCGATATTGGAAATTTCCGAGACGTGGGGGAAATAATTTTTGGCATCCAGATAACTTTTCACCTCGCTTTGAACCTGGGATTTGACGGTCACATTCTTGACTTGACCGTCCATTTGTGGGGCTGCTAGCTCAAAGCGCATGGTCGTTTTTCCTAAGGAAATGATATCCCCAGGTTTTAAAATTTTTTCTGTTATTTTCTCCCCATTGACGTAGGTGCCATTGAGGCTATTTAAATCTCGTAGTAAATATTTGCCATCTGCTCCCCTTGTAATTTTGCAATGCAACTTGGAAACAATGCGATCGCGAATCTGGAGAGAATTGCCGGAGTGACGACCGATGGTATTAGAAGATTTTAGTTCGTACTCCTGTGGTCCATTTCCCCCGACCAGAATTAACTTACCTACCATTGCCACAGGGGTGTTGCGGACATTGCTGTTCAAAGGTACTTCCCCAATTGGGGGTCTATCCCTATTGAAACACCAATATGGATTGCTGTCTAGGTATGGCTGGACTTTCTAGTGGCCAAATTCCTCCCAACATGCAAGATCGGGTTTTT
The DNA here is from genome assembly GCA_964477525.1 of uncultured Geitlerinema sp. GTDB lineage: Bacteria > Cyanobacteriota > Cyanobacteriia > Cyanobacteriales > PCC-9228 > PCC-9228. The sequence continues at coordinate 26,398 of CAYZHY010000003.1, forward strand.
GTCTACTCCGTGTCCGATCGAATTTATTTTCTTGTTCCCTAGTCTCTATCCAACAATGGGCTAAAGTAGGGATCAAGAAGCGTTATCTACTTGTGAACTTAAGGAATCATGGCACCTTCCTCCTCCATTGCAGTTCGGGAACTCCCTCTCTTTCCACTTCCGGAAGTGGTTTTGTTTCCTGGGAGACCTCTGCCTTTACATATTTTTGAGTTTCGCTATCGCATTCTCATGAACACAATTTTGCAAACCGACCGCCGCTTTGGCGTTATCATGTGGGATCCTTCTCGCAACGAAGCGGCTTCTGTGGGTTGCTGTGCCGAAATCGCCAACTACCAACGGTTGCCTGACGATCGCATGAAAATGCTAACCCTGGGGCAGCAGCGGTTCCGAGTTTTGGAGTACGTTCGTGAGTATCCCTATCGGGTGGGCTTGGTCGAATGGATAGAAGACGAACCGCCGCAAGGCAATTTGGAACCGATGGCAGAAAAGGTGGAATCCCTCCTCAAGGATGTGGTTCGCCTTTCCAGCAAGCTCATGGACCAACCCATCGAGCTACCAGACGATATTCCTTCCTTACCTCGGGAACTTTCTTTTTGGATTGCTAGCAATTTATATGGGGCAGCTTCCGAACAGCAGGCTCTGTTGGAGTTGCAAAATACCCAAGCTCGTTTGGAACGGGAAGAAGAAATTTTAACTTCCACACGCAACCATTTGGCGGCGCGTACGGTCCTTAAGGATACTTTTTCCGAACAATAGCACCATAGAAAATTGTTGATATAGCATGTTCCAACCAAACATAAAAAGTTAATTTCTCTATAGGGGTGAAGCCATATTCGCCCCTTTCCCAACTCGATCTATTTGACGATCGCACTAAATAGCCGATGGTTCCGGCCTTAAAGGCTGTACGGGCAATACGTCGTAGCTGCCAAATAGTTTTAAAACTTCTGTATATTCTCGAATTTCTTCGAGGGCAGATTGTACGGTGCTTTGGTGGCTGTCGGCTTCCAAATCGATAAAAAACAAATATTCTCCTAGCGATCGCTTGGTGGGTCTCGATTCAATCCGCGATAGGTTGATGCCCCGCTGGGCAAATACCTGTAAGGGTTTGAGCAAGGCTCCCGGTACGTTGGCAGGGAGGCTGAAAGCTAGGGAAGTATGGCTACCGTGGTTGCCGCTGCTGGAACTGACTACCCAAAATCGCGTGCAGTTTTCTGGATAATCGTTAATAGCACGAGCCAGAACCGGCAGTTCGTAGAGTTGGGCAGCTCTAACGGAGGCAACTGCGGCAACCATGGGGTCTTGTTTGGCATGCAAAACGGCTTCCGAAGTCGATTGGGTTGCTACCAACTCGGCTTGGGGAAATTGGGTCGCCAGCCACTCTTGACACTGCGCCAAAGCTTGGGAATGGGAATACACTTTGCTAATATTTTCCCAACTACTCGCTCGCGAAATTAAACTGTGGGCAATAGGCAAAACCAAGGCTTTGTGAATTTGCAGGCCGTCTAACTGCCACAAGGTATCTAAGGTGACCGTTACCCCACCTTCGATGGAATTTTCCACAGGTACCACAGCATAAGTTACATCGCCTGCTGCTGCTGCTTGTAGGGTTTGGGTAATGGTGGCGTTAGCAGATAAATGACAAGAAAATCCCTGGGTCTGTCGCAGGTAATCGGCATAAGCCAACGTGGCGGTTTCTGTATAGGTTCCTGGCGGTCCCAAATAGGCGATGGATGGGGTCATAGACTTTGCCTTTTTCCTATTTTCCTTGCATCAAGCCCTAAAACGGCAAGCAACGATCCCAAATCTGGCGATCGCGGAAATGTCAATAAATTTTTAGATATTGTCGATATCTTTTTCAATTTTCTCAGAAATACAGTAGGATATGAATCAAGATACAATAGCTTCAGCTTCCTTGGTTGCAAGCCAATCCAACCAACCATGATGTTGGCGGCTATTCAAAAATGACAACCAGGGCTTTCTAAGTATTGTAAAAAAATGTAAAGCAACGCTATTATAATAGTAGAGAAACATTTTCAAACAACCACCGAATTTACCGCCCTATTCGTCCATGCTTACAAAATTTTCTGCTACGCAAACGGTCAATATCGCGGTCCCAGAGGAAACCATTCCTGTCAGACACTACCTGCGCCAACCACAACGTCTGGTAAAAGCCTTGGTAGAGCCCAGTCGGACCGAACGTCTATCGGCGGAATGCTTTCGCCTAAAAATGCGCCCGTTAGATTTTATGTCCCTACGGGTTCAGCCTACTGTAGATATGCGCATTTGGGCAAACGCCAACGGCACGGTTCGCTTGAGTTCTGTTGGTTGCGAAATTCGTGGGGTAGAATATATTAATCGCCGTTTTTCTTTAGACTTAATTGGGAAATTGGCTCCCGAAAAACACGAAAATGGCATTACCTACCTCAACGGCAGAGCCGAACTTAGCGTGAGCGTTGAAGTACCGCCGCCGCTGAACATGACCCCCAAAGCCGTTTTGGAAACCACGGGCAATGGATTGCTCAAAAGCGTTTTGCTGACTATGAAGCAACGTTTGACCCATCATTTTATTGCCGACTACCGACAATGGGCTTTGCAAAGTCAATCTCAAAGCAACTCCGAAAGTTCCGTGTTTTCGGCAAACGAACAAGTCATCCAAACATAACTGCCAACAGAATCGCTGATTTTGCTTGCAAGTTTGAAGAGCGCCTGGTAAGTTCCGTTCGTATCTAATACCGGTAGTCACCGGCGACCTTCGCTCAAAATCCTGTTGTGGAACCCAAAAGTTGTGGCTACCTTTCGATAGGCGATTCCAGTAGCGATCGCCCCTTCTTATTTTTAAAGAGAAAATTTTTTTTCACCAACCAGGTTATGTATAGTAAGTTTTATGCCTCCCAGGCAGTGGAACTGGAAGTTCCCCAACGTCCCTATCCCATCTCTGATTATTTGCGGCAACCACAGGAAGTCGTACGCGCGCTGGGGGACTCTTCCCAGGTAGAACAGCTCGATCGACATATTTACCGGCTGAAAATGAAGCCCCTCAAATTCTTCATGCTACAAATCGAACCGATTGTAGACTTGAAGATTTGGGCACAAAAAGACGGAACTTTGTGCCTGCGTTCTGTCAACTGCCAGCTACGGGGAATCGACCTGAAAGACCACTTTCAATTGCAAGTTAGCGGATATACCACACCCTGTACCAAAAACGGACAGACCTATCTCAGTGGTAGTGCCGAGTTGGGATTAAAAATGTACCTACCACCACCGATTTCTTTTATTCCCCAAGCTACCACCCAATCCGCAGGCAACAACTTGCTAAAAAGCATCCTGCTGCGGATGAAACAAAGTATGATGCACAAACTGATAGCCAACTACAGCAACTGGGCCATTGATAAAGCACAAAAATTGGCAACAGCTTGAACTAATTGCGAGCCAAAACCGTAGTTGGTCCCAACTCGTTTAGGGCAGCTTGCGTATTGGGACCGGCTACGCCATCTACGCTTAAGTTGCGCGCGGATTGAAAACGGCGAACGGCTGCCTCCGTCATGCGTCCGTAAAATCCAGTGGGGTTCGCTTGGAAAAAGCCTGCTTGCCGCAGTTGGTTTTGCAGTGCGGTAACTGCTTCGCCAGTATCTCCCCGCTGCAACACCGGCGTGTTGTTGTAAACAGTGGTGCGGTTGGCCGATAAACTTCGCTCAATCGCCGCTTGGGTGGAACTGTCTACTATCCCATCGACAGTCAAATTGCGCGCGGATTGAAAGCGGCGAACGGCGGTTTCGGTGAGGGGACCGTAGAAGCCAGTAGCATTGGCTTGGAAAAAGCCTAACTGCCGCAATTGGTTTTGCAGTTCGGTAACCGCTTCGCCGGTACTTCCCCTTTGTAAAATGTTGGAATTGGTCGAAGGAGACGGTGACGGTGCGTTTTGTTTTAGGATATTTTGGGTTTGCATGCCCATCATCCCATCGGGGGTCATGCCCCGGTCGGCTTGAAACCGTTGTACCGCATCGACAGTTAGCCTACCGTAGTAGCCTGTAGCCGGTGCGTTTAAATATCCTAGCTGTCGTAGTTGATTTTGCAGCCGGACCACTTCTTCTCCCCGGGATCCTTTGCGTAAAGGCGTGGCAGCATCGCCAGTAGTAGGCGAGGAAAAAGATGCTGCTGGCGGATCGGAAGTTCCAGAAGCGATCGCGCGTTGGGTCTTCGGACCAAAAATCCCATCAACAGGTAAACCACGATCGGCTTGGAACTCGCGAACGGCACTTCTGGTAAGATTGCCGTAGTATCCTGTAGCCGTAGCGTTAAAATATCCCAGTTCCCGCAAGCGATTTTGTAAGTTTTGGACCGCTTCACCTTGGGAACCCACACGCAAAATTTCTGAGGTCGATGTGGTGTTGGTTGGGGTTGATGCTGGTGACGAGGCACGATTGTTGGTGTTCGTATTTAAGGCTGCTTCTGTGCTATCTCCAACTACCCCATCAACGGGCAACCCCCGGTCGGCTTGGAACCGACGGACGGCCGTTTCGGTGATGGGACCGTAATAGCCAGTGGAACGGGCGTTAAAATAACCCTGGGCTGCCAATCGGTCTTGCAATTGGACTACGTTGCTGCCTGTATCTCCTGGTTGTAAAAGGGCCCAACTGGGTTTAGCAGCTCCCAACCAGCATACGGAAAACACCAGCGGTACCAAGGCGAGTAAAGCTTTGCTGCTGAGTTTGGGAAACTGAAAGCCAAGCTGGAGGGTAAGTTGGGAAGGATTTTCCCATGCCAGCACCAAGTGCGTATATGCTAAGTTATCCATAATAGGTTCTAGGTAAAATCAACTCGACTTTAATTCGATTGTAAGTGCTATCAAGGCGTTTGCTGGCAACCGTAACGTTTTGCAAACTCCGAGCGGAAACAATTCACAAGCTAGATATATCGTCAAGACCACAATGGACCAACATCGAAATACAATTGCTACGGAACAACCAACAGAAGCAGCAGAAGCTTCCAAGTACGGGGAACGTCAAATTGCCCAAGGGGAGTTGGTGACGTTTCCAAATCCCCGTCCCGGTCGCCGCTATCAGGTGAATATTACCCTGCCGGAGTTTACTTGTAAGTGTCCTTTTTCCGGCTATCCGGATTTTGCTACGATTTATTTAACCTATACGCCCAACGAACGGGTGGTGGAGTTGAAGGCGATGAAGCTGTATATCAATAGCTATCGCGATCGCTATATTTCCCACGAAGAGTCGATCAACCAAATTTTGGATGATTTTGTGGCAGCCTGCGATCCTCTAGAGGCCACGATTAAGGGAGATTTTAATCCTCGGGGGAACGTGCATACGGTGGTGGAAGTTTCCCACGTGAAAGATTCTCAAGGAGAAGAAGCTGGTTAATGGTATCGCAAGCTGCGATCGCTTTGGGCAGCAATATCGGTAATTCCCGCAGTATCTTGCAAGAGGCATTGGCGGTTTGTTCCCAACAGTCGGGGATTGCTGTGGTTGCGGCTTCCAGCCAGTATCGAACGGCCCCCGTGGGACCGCCCCAACCCGATTATGTCAACAGTTGCGCTCTATTGCAAGTGGAAAAACATACTCCCCAACAGTTGCTGCTGATTTTGTTGGAAGTAGAACGCCAGTTTGGGCGCATCCGACAGCAAGTTTGGGGACCGCGAACCTTGGATTTGGACTTATTGCTTTTCGACGACCGGATTGTGGAAACTTCCCAGTTGCAACTTCCCCATCCCCACATGGCAGAAAGAGCCTTTGTCCTGGTTCCTTTGGCAGAAATTGCCCCCCAGTGGGTTCATCCAGTCAGCGATCGCACCATCGCCGATTTAGCAGCTCAAATCGATGCGAGTGGCGTTCAACGGTTGTCGGAATGAAGGAAATTGGGAATCACCGGTCAGGATAAAACTTGCGATCGCAGGTAGGCAACGGGCAGCGAAAGAAGTTTGCGGGGTTTGGAAACGTAGGCGCGGCGGGAGAAAACGTCGTATTGGTTGCGTTCGATGGCATTGAGAATTTGACCGTACAGCATGGAAGCCGCCCAAACCGGGAACCGTGCGTCCGGACTGAGTCGACTAATGCCACTTTCGGCTTGGGCGTAGTATTCCCGCGCTCGTTGGATTTGAAATTGCATCAAAGCACGCCAACGATCGTCGATAACGCCTTGCATTAAGTCTTTTTCCGTATAGTTAAAACGTGCCAACTCCTGTAAAGGTAAGTAAATTCGCCCGCGTCTGGCATCTTCGCCCACATCCCGGAGAATATTGGTAAGCTGGTTGGCAATACCGAGAGCGATGGCTTCTTTTACCGGCGGGGATTGCGATTGGTGTTGGTACCAAGGGGCCCCGCCATCGCCGGTATCCGTCCCCATAACATCCAACGACATCAATCCTACCGTACCAGCCACCCGATAGCAGTACAGCTTCAACTGGTCAAAGGTTTCGTAGCGTACCGTTTGCAAATCCATGCGTTGTCCGGCAATCATATCTCGGAAAGGCTGGATATCCAGGGAAAAACGCACGATGGTATCCCACAAAGCCAGATCGTAAATATCCTGGGGATGTCCGGCAAACGTTGCTTCCAGTTGCTTTTCCCAGCGATCCAAGCTCTCCGAGGTAGCTACTTGCGCGTTGTGACCGTCCACCAACTCATCGCTGCGACGACACCAAGCATAAATGGCCCAAATGGCACGCTGCTTGGCAGAATTCATCAACAGCGTTCCTAAATAAAAGGTCTTGGCATACTTAGCAGTCACATGGCGACATTGTTCGTAAGCTTCTTCCGGGGAAGCTTGGGTTTGAGTACTATCGCTTAGTTGCAACATTAATGACGTCCCGCTCTGGATAGGCATTCCGCTTTTCAAAGGCTTATCTTTATATATTGTTGGTTCCAAGCATCACCGAGCGAACACCAAATGGGTTGGGCTTCTCTCCTTATGGGGAGCGAAGCATCCGGTGACCAAAAAAACCGATCGCGCTACGCTCAACAACCCACTCCACCCCTTCCCCCAAAACTCGGCGAGTAGGGGGAAGTTCCCTTTCTCAGGGTTGGGGAGATATCGCGTTTTGTTTTTCGGGCGTGGCTGTTACGGGTAGGTCTTCAGCGATCGCCCATGCTGCCAGCTTACCAGATAGGACAGCGCCTTCCATACTGGCAAGATATTGTTGCATTGTAAAATCCCCAGCTAAATAAAAATTGGCAATGGGCGTTCTCTGACTGGGTCGATATTGCTGCCGCCCTGGCGTTGCTTTGTATACCGAACGCGGCGTTTTGACGACGTGATATTTGCGCAACTGGGCGCGGTTTTCCCCTGTAAAATGCTGGGGAAACAATTTTTTCAGTTCCTCCATGGTCGCATCGATAATTTCTCGATCGGGCCGGCCAATCCAATCCGCTGCTGGTGCCAAAACCAACTCCAACATGGACTGGTCTGGGTCGGCGTAGCCGCGACAGGTGTTGCTCATATCAGCGTACACGCTCAACAGGGAGGAACGAGAAAATAACAAATGGTCGATATCCGTGAGTTTGCGATCGAACCACAAATGGAGGTTGATGACAGGCACCCCTTGCAGTTCGTCTAGTTTTTGGAAATAGGGGAGGCTGCGCCACTTCGACGGTAGCAGTAGTTTGAGAGGGTCTACTGGCATGGCCGAAACGTAGGCATCGGCGGTTAGTTCCTCATCTTTAGCGCCATCCAATCCTCGGATCAGAAATCCCCGAACGGTGCCATCGTCGTTTAATAAAATTTCTTTGAGGGGGGCGCGAAACCGCACTTCTCCACCGCCTTGGGTGATGGCGTCGATCAGCGGTTGGCACAATCTTTCTGTGGGCGATCCATCCAAAAAGGCCATTTTGGACCCGTCTTTTTCTTGTAGGAAACGGTTGAGGGCCGTTAGCAAGACGGTGGCGGAGATTTCATCCGGTCCAATAAAATTCAGCGCCTTGGACATGGCGATGAAAACTTCCTGGTTGACGCGCGTGGGGATGTTTTGTTTTTGCAGCCACTCCGTCCAGGAATAGCGGTCCATTTCTTCTACGTATTTCTGACCCCGCACCATGGCTGGAATCAGCCCCAAGCCAAAGCGAATTTTTTCGGCCCAACGCAACATATCGTTATTACGTAAAATGGCTGTAATGCCATTGATGGGGGCAGGTAAGTTGGGAAAATCAAACCGGGAATAGGTTCCTGGTTTTTCTGGTTGGTTGAAGATCATGGTGTGCTGCTTCCATTGCAGCCGATCTTCAATGCCCAGTTCTTTAAACAGTTGCAGCATGTTGGGATAAGCACCGAAGAAGATATGCAGACCGGTTTCGTACCAGTCTCCATCTTCATCTTTGAAAGCTGCTACTTTCCCCCCAACAACGTCGCTACGTTCGATAACAATAGGTATATGCCCGGCATCTGCCAGGTATTTGGCACAGGCAAGACCTGCCAGACCAGCTCCCGCGATCGCAACTCGCATGTGAATAGAGAACCCTTATCGTTGTCTGAATGTTGGCTGTTTCTTATTATATTTTGCAATCTGTTACATTTTGCTGCAATCGGTGAAAAGGAGTTTCGACCAAAACTGCCGTTGTTATTCAGAATTGGTTATAGCGGGCAATAAATACTGGGTTAGGGTAAACGCATCTACTCCCATTTCCGTTCGTTTTTGAGCGGCATATTGTCCGGCCATTGCATGCCACCAAACCGCTGTGGGGACGCACGGCTCTACCGATTTGGAACTGGAAATAGCTTGGGCCACCAATCCCCCTAGCAATCCAGTTAATACATCGCCGCTGCCGCCACGTGCCAAGGCTGGCGTACTTTTGGGATTGACAAAGACTTGAGAGTTGGGGTAAGCGACTACCACTCGGGCCCCTTTGAGGACAATAATGGCTCCTGTGGTTTGAGCTGCTTTTTGAGCAGTTCGAATGCGATCGCTAGCCAGTTCGGTGGCTAAATCGGGAAACAGGCGTTTAAATTCGCCGGGATGGGGCGTCAAAATGGTTGGTGCTTGTCGCTCGTGCAGCCATTCATAGGTTCCCAACTGAGCGAGAATGTTCAATCCATCGGCATCGAGGATGAGGGGGCGATCGCTTTTTAAAATTTTTCCTACCAATCCACTGGCCCCTACGGTTAACCCCGGTCCTAGGGCAATGGCTTGGTATTTGCCAGCGTCAATGGTTTCCAATAAATCTCGATCGACGGTGACAGCACCGCTTTCCGGATCTTCTGGGAGACCAGCCACCAACGCTTCCGGAATTTGGTAGCTCAGCCACAGGTGCAGCGATTGGGGGACGGCGACGCTTAACATGCCAATACCGCTGTTGCGTGCCCCCAAACTAGCTAACATCGGCGCACCGGTATACTGTCGGGAACCGCATACCAGCAGCAAATGCCCCATTTGATACTTGTGGATCGCTTGGGGTCTGGATAGGGGCAAATGCATATAACCCAAGTTTGGGGTAAATAACCGTATGGGCGAGGGATTTCCCAAAACCGTTTCAAAACTGGCTTCCGGCAAGCCAATGTCGATTAATTCAGCATCTCCCGTGTATTCTAAGGCCCGATCTTGGAAAAAGGCGAATTTCCAAATTCCCAAACAAAAGGTGCGCGCGGCGCGAATGGGTTCTCCCAGGGGTTCCCCAGTATCGGTGTGCAAACCAGATGGAACATCGATACTAGCAATGGGTTGCGGCCATTGGTTGATTTGAGCGATCGCTTGAGCATAGGGATCTCGCACGATTTTGGTCATACCAAAGCCAAACAGACCATCTACCAGCAACTCGCATTCGCGCAACGAGAAAATATCTTCGCATTCTTGAATCCCCAAATATTTAGCATATTGGGCGTGGGCGGCTGGCAGATCTTTCAGCTTGTTGCCGGGACGATGGATGCGCACTTGGTAGCCTTGTAAGTGCAGTTCTCGCGCCACCACCAAAGCATCGCCCCCGTTATGACCGGGACCGACCAAAACGCCGACCCGGGGATAGACGGCAAGTGGGTACAGGGTTTGGATTCGCTGGGCAACCTTACCAGCCGCTTTTTCCATCAAGGCAGCCACCGGCATCCCGGCATCAAAAGCTTGCTGTTCGATCGCCCGTACCTGTTCGGCGGTGGCTACCAGTTGCTGTAAGAGTTCCGAACGCATAGTTGTTGTTGGTTGTGGTTGGCAAAACCTAGATAATGGGCAATCGCAACCCTTCTCTAGCTAGCAAGGCGTTGGGAAAAGCGTCTTTGGTTTTCGCTTCGATCTCGTCTAAAAACTCATCGGAGTGGGTGGGTTCGTGGTGGAAAATCACCAGTTGTCCCACGTTGGCGGCTTTGGCAAGTTTGACCGCTTCTTGCCAGGTGGAATGTCCCCAACCAATCCGTGGCGATTTGGGATTGTGGTATTCTTCGTCGGTGTACATGGCGTCGTAAATAAATACATCCGCATCTTGGGCTAGATGCAAGACGTTTTCATCTAAGCGATCGCTAAAATGTTCGGTATCGGTACAATAAAATACCGATTTTCCCTGCCAGGTTACCCGATATCCCATGGCGCCATTGGGATGGTTGAGCGCCCCCGTTTCGATTTCTATACCATCAAAGGTATTTTTCGTACCACAGGGAAATTCATAAAATTTCATATCCGCCTGCATAAGGCCGTTTAGGGGCACGGGAGAGTTGGGATGGAGAACGCGGTCGATAAAATGCTGTTCCATGGAAATATTGTCTTTCGGAACAGCACCGTGGATGTGCAAGCAGTTACCAGTTTGAAAAGCAGGCGTGAAAAAAGGAAATCCTTGAATGTGGTCCCAGTGGTAGTGGGTAAAAAACAAGTATAGTTCCCGGGCCCCCTGTTTGGCTAAGTGCTTGCCAAGGTTTTGAATTCCCGTTCCCGCATCAAAAATCAAACACTTACCGGCTACCTGCATTTGAATGCAGGAAGTATTGCCACCGTAACGAACGGTTTCCTTGCCAGGAACAGGAACGCTGCCGCGAACCCCCCAAAATTGAACGAAAAAGCGGCGATCGTAAGAAGTTTCCATAGGTAGTATCTACTGGACACAGGGCAACAGGCTAAATGGTGCCAACAAGGAAAATAATGCCAGTTTCCATGTTATCCCAATCGTTAGCAATACAAGGAAATGGCGTATCGCTGACACCAAATACCTTTACAAAAAATTTATAAAATGTTCAATTTTTTTCGATTTGGGAGATTCTTTCATGGTAGCAATTCCCAAGTCCCTTGAACGTTCGCCAACCTGCGGGGAATTGCAAATTGGGGCCATAATGTTGGCAAATAGATAAGAATTTTCTTAACAAACTGCCAGCATCGATAACTCAACTTCAAGCACGTTCGGGAAACTGGCACTGAGCTTGTTGGCGGAGCAAGTGATCGCACAATACCAACGCTACCATCGCTTCAACCATAGGTACAGCCCTGGGCAAAACGCAAGGATCGTGACGGCCGCGCGCCGCTAGCGTGGTTTCTTCGCCAGTCGCGGTCACGGTTTGTTGTTCCTTGCGAATGGTGGCTGTGGGTTTGAAAGCAGCCCGCAGTATGATAGATTCGCCGTTGCTAATTCCGCCTTGAATGCCGCCAGAACGGTTGGTACGGGTGCGAATATTGCCTGCTTCGTCCGTATAAAATTCGTCGTTGTGTTGGCTGCCGGTGAGGGTGGTACCAGCAAAACCAGAACCAATTTCAAAACCTTTGCTGGCTGGTAGGGACATAATGCCTTTGGCAAGGTCGGCTTCTAGTTTGTCAAAAACTGGAGATCCCAAGCCTTTGGGAATGTTACGCGCTACGCATTCCACCACGCCACCGAGGGAATCTCCCTGACGGCGGGTTTGGTCGATGAGGTCCACCATTTTTTGAGCGCATTCGGCATCGGGGCAGCGGACTATATTGCTTTCTACTTGGTCTTGGGTAACGCGATCGCTTTCTACGGTAGCTTCCAAATGCTGAATTCTTTTGACATAACCAACAATATCTACATCGGCGACTTGCCGCAAAATTTTCTTCGCGATCGCACCAGCCGCTACCCGACCGATGGTTTCTCTTGCCGAAGAGCGACCGCCCCCCGCCCAATTGCGAATGCCATATTTTGCATCGTAGGTAGCATCCGCATGGGAAGGACGGTATTTTTCCGCCATTTCCTGGTAATCCACCGGACGCGCATCCTTATTTCGTACCAAAATGCTTATCGGCGTTCCCAAGGTTTTTCCTTGAAACACGCCTGAGAGAATTTCGCAAGTATCCGTTTCCCGACGCGGTGTTGTAATTTTACTTTGTCCCGGTCGCCGGCGGTCCAGTTCTTTTTGTATATCCTCTTCACAAATAGAAATTCGTGGCGGGCATCCGTCTAAAACGACACCAACACCGCCACCGTGGGATTCTCCAAACGTTGTAATCCGAAATAAATGCCCAAATGTATTGCTCATAAAGCCTGTCCGTCAAGCACAAATCTAGAAAGCTTTCGTATTTTAACAGCCACCGGCGTTGTTTGCTTTGCGGGCAATTAGGTGGTTGGGTATGGCGCTTGGGGCACTGACAAGGCAACACCTTTATATTGACTCAGTTGAGGTTAATCATGGAAACGGCAAAATGGAATTTCTAGGCTTTGGTGTTGTTAACTTTAAAGGAATGTAATAATTTTTTTGTTGCTAAATTTCTTAAAACCGATCGCCCGATCGCTTTCCTGCCACTTGTTGAATGGATTGATTGAGAGATTCTGACGTATCTGCCTGGGTAGATGTGGTTTCGGCAATCTCTCCCACCAAATGACGCACCTGTTCCATAAGTTTTGTAACTTGAGTTAGTTGCTGGCGGCTTTGATGAACCACAGAGGTAACCGTATCCACTTCTTTCGTTCCTGACTCCACAGCTTGAACCACCCCTTGAATTTCCTGTTGGATCGAATCCACCAATTGATTGATTTCAGAAGTGGCATTCGCCGATTGTTGGGCTAAGGTGCGAATTTCTTTGGCTACCACACTAAATCCTTTTCCGTAAGTTCCGGCTCTGGTAGCTTCAATGCTGGCATTGAGGGCTAGCAAATTGGTTTGGTTGCTAAATTCTTCAATTAAATTAACGACCTTGGAAATTTTTTGGGAAGTATCGGTAAGCGAAGAAGCACGTTCTTGCGTGGATTCGACAGCATGGCGCATGGTTTCGATACCAGTAACCGTACGTTCCATGGAGGTGTCTGCCGTCTGTACGGTTTGGTTTGCTCGATCGACTTGTTCTTCCGCATTTTGGGTATTTTGAGCCACTTGCTGAATGGAAGCAATTAAATTTTGAATTTCAGAAAGCAGGTGCATGGTTTGCTGGCGTACTCTTTCTTTTTCATCCATTAAATTTTGTAGCTGTTCTACCATTTCGTTGAAACAGGTGGCGACGTGAATCGTTTCCACCGAACCTTTTGGGGTGGCGCGTACTTCTAAGTTACCGTTAGCGAGTTGTTGGGAAGCGTTGGCTAAATCTTGCAAAGGGGAAGAAACTTCCCAAGCCAGCTTGCGAATGCGCCAGCTCAACCAAACGATTAGCACAAAAACTAAAATCAGAATTTCTCCAGTTAAAGTAAGTGCTAGGGAAATGACTTCTATTTGGTCGACAAAAGCCATGGCGACCCACTCAGTTTCTGGTATGGTTGCGATCGCATATTGTCTGCCTTGCCAAGCAAAAGTACGAACTGGCGATTGAGTCTCTTCTGCAATTGTGCTATCCCGTTGCATAGAAGCATAAACAGATTGGATGCGTTGCAGTACTTGAGAGTTAAGAACCTCGCTTGACGGTTCCGTTTGCTCTTTGCTCAGGGTATAAACCACTCTACCGGAGGAAGGAGCCACAACTTGGATTTTTTCGGAATTGACCAATTGCAAGCGTTTTTTCTTTAATTCTTCTTGAATTTGTTGGAAATTGCCTGTAGCGAAAATCCCTTTAATAACGCCGAGAATTTTTCCTGTTTGCGGGTCTTGAATCCTACGTACCAAAGAAATGCTAAAGGTATTTGCCGATTCGTCAAAGACGGGTTCTCCAATCCAACTGCCTTGTGCTTTTCCCTGTTGCCACCATCGTTCGTCCCGCTGTACGAAATCGGAAGGTCTTTGCGAGTAGGCGAGGTTCAAACCGTAAGCTTCTGTAAAAAACAGTTCTTCAAAATTGCCAATTCGCGCCATTCTCCGCAAATAATCGTTGGTTGGCTGGCTGGGAGTCAGGAGTTTGTTGCTAGCAAAACGTTGTTCGAGTTCTGCAAGGGAAAGATCTGTTAGGTTTTCTTGTTCGGCGGTTTGCGAGCCGGCTCGGGCAAAATCGATTACTGTAGGATTGGTAGCTATACTGGAAATGAGGCGATCGCCCATTTGGATGCGCTGGCGGGTAAAATCTGTTAGAATTAACAGCTGACTTTTTAACCGTTGTTTGGCGGTTTTGGTGGAACTCTGGGCCAAATAAACGATCGCGATCGCGCTAACGAGCAGCAAAGGTACTAAAACAGACCACAACAGATTCCGCAATAATTTGTCTTTTAGAGGCTTAGCGCCCATCCAACGGTGGTGGTTTTTAGGTGAGGAGGTCATACAAAGAACAGCTAGCGAATGGTTATCTAGACAATAACAAAAGGGAAAACCTTCTGAAATCTATCTTGTGTCCAGTGCTTCAATCTCCACCTACCTTCGATAGCAATTTTTTAGATCCATGAGGTTGACGAACAGTTGCACTTGTTAGTTGCTTTGCGCAATAGCACCTCGCGGATCGATGCCTAGAACTTTGACTTCGGCGTTGACATTGTGTTGTTGCCAGGCTGAGGTCATGGCAACGGCTACATCGGCGGAGTAGTTGGGGGCTGACAACGCAAGTAAAGTGGGTCCGGCACCGCTAATGGCTAAACCATAGGCACCAGAAGCGATCGCAGCCTCTCGTACGTCCTCATAACCGGGAATCAGGGATTGTCGATAGGGTTGGTGCAGGCGATCGCACATTCCCAACGATAGCCAGCTCGTGTTGGCTGTTTCCAAACCGCGAATCAGTATTCCCAAACGAGAAGTATTAAAAATAGCATCTTCACGGCTATACTGGCTGGGCAAAACCTCACGTGCTGCTTTTGTTGAAACCTCAAAGTTAGGAATCGCCAACACAGGAACAATTTGCGGGTGCCACCTGACATCGCAGACATCCCAGTCTTCGCCACTACCAGCTACCAAACGACAGCCTCCCAGCAAAGCCGGAACCACGTTGTCGGGATGCCCTTCAATTGCGATCGCTAGTTGCATAAGTTCTGATGTAGACAGGGGTTGACCGGCCAGTTCGTTGGCTCCCATCAAACCACCCACAATGGCGGTTGCAGAACTTCCCAATCCCCTCGATAACGGAAAACCCAGCTGGATGTCTAGGCGAATTGTCGGAGGGGTTTGCTGCAAGCGATCGTAGAATTTTATAAAGGCTTGGTACGCTAAGTTTTCTTCGGTGGCGTTGACTTTTTCCGCTTCGATGCCAGTGACGGATATCTCGACGTTGCCCCGATCGATTGCAGAAAAAGTAAATTGATTGTTCGGGGTTAAAGCAGCTCCCAAACAATCAAAACCGGGTCCAATATTGGCGGTTGTGGCAGGAACGGTAATGGTTGTACTCATGCGCGTGCGTTTTTGATGTCTGACAACGAACTGAAATTTTTCGTTGGGTGCGTTTGTCGGTCTAGCTGGCACCTGAGGGCACCATAACTTAACTACCCATCTTATCAAAAGGTTGCCACCGAAGTGCGATCGCAAAGGATTCTTTGCCATTCACTAGCAAATATTTTCATTCTTTTTATAGCAATTTCCCATTCCATATGAAGATGAAAAGTTTATGCATATAGAAAAATAAGAGAAAATAGCTGTTTTTCTTTTCTGCAAAATATCCGTTATGTTGTATAAAAACGCTATAGAAATTGACAAAATCATCGAACAGTTGTCGAACAACAAACAATTGAATCAATGTGGTTGGCAAAGAGCAAAAATTTTTCTGACCATCCAAAACCGGGATAATGGTTTTATCTGGATAGCCATGCGCTCAAACATGAAAGCTTGCCCAAAATAAAATTGTTCTTGTTGGTTTATTTGTCAATTTGTCCTTGGAAGTAACTGGTTGGTTTGTGTGTTCCTTATGTTCCCTTCAACAATTGCAGGACAACCCTTCAGCCACTGTCAAGGCTATCTTTGTGCTTCCAATTTCACTGCGTCCTTTTTCAGTTGTCGTTGTTGGACAAAATAAGCAGCCCAGGAAATAGCCGCTTTCATACTTGTGGCATCGGCCATTCCTTGGCCAACAATATCGAAAGCCGTTCCGTGGTCGGGGGAAGTACGAACAAAAGGCAAACCCACCGTTGTATTGACAGCACGATCGAAAGCCATTAGCTTCACTGGAATCAATCCTTGGTCGTGATACAAAGCTAGATATGCATCGGCAGGATTTTCTTGGGTTTGACCGTACCACGCCCACCCTGGTTTCACCCACATGGTATCCGGCGGTATGGGTCCCAACAACTCAATTTGGGAATATTGCTGCTTTTTTTCCTGCAACCAAGAAACCATCCAGTCTTTTTCTTCGGTACCTAACTGACCGTTTTCGCCGCTGTGGGGATTTAACCCTGCGATCGCAATTCGGGCATGGTTCGTGGCAAAATCCTGTTGCAAGCAGGTAACCAACAAATCAAGTTTGGTTGACAGTAAGGAAGGGGTCAGCGTCGTTGGAACTTGGTTCAGGGGAATATGGGTGGTGGCCAGCAACGTTCGCAAAATCCAACCGCTATGGGGAGATTGGGCCACAAATAGCATGCCAAATTTTTCCACACCAGCCATGCTTGCCAAAAGTTCCGTTTGCCCGGGATAAAAATGTCCGGCAGCTTTCCAAGCAGATTTGGCAATGGGGGCCGTGACAATTCCGTGAGAGCGACCGGCTAGGGTTTCGCGAACTGCTGTTTGCAAATAAACAAAACTCGCCGCGCCGCTGGCAGCATTGCCCACCCCTGGTTGGATATTTTGGTTGGTTTCTGGTGGAAGTTCCGGTTCCAGAATTTCTACGCTATCGGGATGTAAAAGGGGTTGTGCGGTTTGACGCTGCAATTGCTGGTGCGATCGCCACAAAACCTCGCGCGATCCCACCAAGACTACTCGGCAGCCATGGGTCACCTCGGGATCGGCCAGAGCTTTGAGAACAACTTCAGGACCAATCCCGGCGGGGTCGCCGATAGGAATAGCCAAACGCAGTTGGGACGCTGTAGAAGGAGAAGTTTGGGTTGGTGTCGTCAAATTCAATGCCGATTCTTTTTTCGTGGGCTTAATTTGTGATAATACATTAAGAAGTCGTCAACTGTTCTGCAAAGGAGAACCGATTTTATGGCTGAAGAAATTTTCAATGCTGCCCTGCTCTCTTTTATCTTGACCCCCGTTGGTTTGATCGTCGGCTTTCTGTTGCTGAAAGTTGAAGGCAACGAGGAAGTGTAAGGGTTGCGGCCAGCAATATCTACGAGTCCTCAGGTTCATCCAGGTGCTCGGCCACTGCGTTATACAGGTTGAGCACGTGGTTGTCCTTGAGGTGGTAAAATACTTTTCTGCCATCTTTGCGATATCCCACCACCCGCAGCGATCGCAAGGCTCGCAACTGGTGGGAAACGGCAGATTCGCTCATTTGTACGGCTTTCGCTAAATCGCAAACGCACATTTGTTGGGCGGCAAGAGCTGATAAAATTCGCAGGCGATTGGCATCCCCCAAAATGGCAAAAAATTCTGCCATGCGCTGGGATTTCTCGATATTTAGGGTATTGGCTGCTACCCGACGCATTTGTTCCGGGTCGGTAGCATGAACCTCGCTACAAAACTCGGGTAGCGTTTCTAGGTGTTGGACGCGATTTTGTGGGTTAGACATGTTAAACAACTCAGAAGGACGATGGAGGTGGTCTTTAGGTGCTTGTATGTACTATTATATTTCTATATGACAATAAAGTTTTTCGGTTTACCAGCCATCCTGAGTATTTTTCACCAAAATGTAAACTTTTGTGTACGAAATGAAAAAACTTCTGATACTCTATAAAAGAGTGTTTTAAAATATAGCCATTAAATCTGCATGAGTATAATATTAGTTGTTGGAGCTACCGGCACCCTGGGAAGGCAAGTTGCCCGTCGGGCTCTAGATGAAGGATATGCAGTACGCTGCCTCGTGAGAAATTATAAAAGAGCCTCCTTTTTAAAAGAGTGGGGAGCCGAGCTAGTTCTGGGGGATTTGTGCGACCCGCAAACTCTGCCACCGGCTTTGGAGGGAGTGGATGCGGTCATCGATGCTGCCACCTCTCGTCCTACTGATTCCTTGACGATTAAAGAAGTGGATTGGGATGGAAAAGTAGCGCTCATCCAAGCAGCAAAACAAGCGGGTGTCGAACGTTATATTTTCTTTTCCATTCTGAACGCAGCCAAATATCCCCAAGTTCCGTTAATGGAAATTAAGCGTTGCACGGAACGTTTTCTAGAGGAATCGGGATTGGATTATACCATTTTGCGTCCTTGTGGTTTTCTGCAAGGTCTGATCGGTCAATATGCTATCCCCATTCTCGATCGCCAAGTGGTGTGGGTAACCAGCGAATCCGCACCTACCGCGTTTATGGATAGCCAAGATGTGGCTAAATTTGCCACCCGTGCTTTGCAAGTACCAGAAACCAAAAATCGTAGCTTTCCTGTAGTGGGGTCTCGTGCCTGGCAAGCTGGCGAAATTATTAATTTATGCGAACAGCTATCCGGCCAGCAAGCCAAAGTTTCCCGAGTGCCGGTGAATTTTTTACGGTTAATGCGCCGCATCATGCGCTTTTTTCAGTGGGGATGGAATGCTGCCGATCGCTTGGCGTTTGTGGAAGTGCTAGCCAGCAACGAACCGTTTAGTGCCGACATGCAAGAAACCTATGAAGTCTTTGGGCTGGACCCCACAGAAATGACGACCTTGGAATCTTACCTGCAAGAATATTTCAACCGGATTATGAAGAAACTCCGGGAATTAAACTACGATTTGGACAAAGCCAAGTCCAGAGACAAAAAACGGGTACCGTTTTAAATTTCGACAGCCAATCCGCCAAAAGTCACTTCCAGCAATTATCTCCAGGCATGGTAAAATAAACAACAAAGCATACGTAGGTACGATTTTTGGCATGGTTGAGCAGCTCTCCCAGCAGGGAAGGAGTTGGCAAAACCAGCGAAGATTTTACCTATGGCTAGATAGTTTCTACACAGCGATCGCCCAACTTCTAAAAGCAGCGGCTTGGAAAATAGTCTGCGCCATGTTGCATCCTGTGGCCATCTCCAACGCGATCGCTGTCGGTCTAGCGAAGGATGTGTAGTGCAGACAGTCAACCTACTTTGGATAGTCAAGCGTGCCCAAAGCAGGCATTATATACAACGACGCGAAACCGGTAGCTTCCCGTAGTGCCGAGGAACTCAAACAAAAACTCGCCGACAACGGTTGGGAAGTCTACTTAGCCACGGGTTCAGGTGGTTTGCTGGGATACTCCAGCCCTGAAAAACCCATGTGCCATACCCCCATTGATTCTTTAGCACCCCGTGGCTTCGACAGCAACATGAAATTTGTCGTGGTTCTGGGGGGAGACGGTACCGTTTTATCTGCTTTCCGGCAAATCGCTTGTTGCGATATTCCCCTTTTAAGCGTAAATACGGGGCACATGGGCTTTTTAACGGAAGGCTACCTACAGCAACTTCCAGAGCTAATCGAACAGTTGCTGGCAGGGGATTATAAAATTGAGTCGCGCACCATGCTGACCGTCCAGGTGTTTCGCGACGAAACCTTGGTTTGGGAAGCTTTGTGTCTCAACGAAATGGTAATTCACCGGGAACCCCTGACCAGCATGTGCCATTTTGAAATTGAAGTGGGGCACCATGCACCTGTGGACATTGCTGCTGATGGGGTCATTTTATCTACACCGACGGGATCTACAGCCTATTCCTTGAGTGCTGGCGGTCCCGTGATTACCCCAGAAGTTCCCGTTCTACAATTGGTCCCCATTTGCCCGCACTCCCTAGCTTCGCGAGCTTTGGTTTTCTCCGATCGCGAACCAGTTACCATATCTTCAGCCAATACCCATCCTCTTATGATGGTGGTGGATGGCAATGCTGGCTGCTATGTTTTGCCGGAAGACCGCATGCGAGTAACGCGTTCGGAATACATGGCCCATTTTATTCGCGTACAGCCACCGGAATTTTTCCGGGTCTTGCGGGAAAAACTGGGATGGGGATTGCCCCACATCGCCAAACCGACTTCCGTGGAACTCCCTTAAAGACAAAAAAACATCTAGCTGATTGCTATGCAAAACGATTCTCCTTCGGAGATGCTTCGCGATCGCAGTACTTGCGTTCTATTGGTTGTCGCTGATGAAGCGCTATCCCAACGCGCTTGCTTGGATTTGCAAGAAGTGGGATACAATCCCGTTTTAGCCGGCGATATCCACAGTGGCTGCGAACGAGTTCGCCAAAATGCTGTGGAATTGGTCGTGGTTGACCAAGCTTTAGGCAACGAATCCGGTCTTGACTTTTGTCGCCAATTACGCTTTCTGGGCTATTCCGGTCCCGCCCTTTTGTTTATGGCTCACGATACAGTGTCGGAACGAGTTGCTTGTTTGGAAGCTGGTGCTGATGATTACTGCCTCAAACCCTACCGTACGGAAACTTTTGTCAACCTGGTGCGTCTTTACCTTAAACCCAACAACCAAGGGGGCGAACATTTACGCTTTGGCGATTTGACCCTCGATCTATCCAACCGAAAAGCCATTCGCAACGGGCAAGAGATTGACCTCACTGCCAAGGAATACGAACTTCTGAAATATTTAATGGAACATCCGGGAGAAGTCCTAACACGCGAGCAGATTTTGGAACAAGTGTGGGGTCATCATTTTACCGGCGAATCCAACGTGATTGAAGTGTACGTGCGTTACTTGCGGTTGAAGTTGGAAAGTGAAGGGCAAAAGCGTTTAATTCAAACCGTACGCGGTGTGGGGTACGCATTGCGAGAAAATTAGAAAGGAAACATGATGGTTCGATGGGGTGTTTTTTCAACAGTGGCAGTTATCGCGGCTACGACAATGGCAGGGGTTGTCCTTCGCGGCCAGGGCAGCAACCCAACTGGCAACCCAGCGTCATTGATATCGCCAGCGCCAACGACGCAGGTAGCTTCTGCAAAAAGGCAAGGACAAAAACTCCCGGTCACGGCACAAGTAACGGTGGCAGATACCACGATCGATTTGGAGGTGGCGCGAACCGACAAACAACGGCGTATTGGGTTGATGTACAGGCGCTCTTTAGAGAAAAATCGAGGGATGTTGTTTTTGTTTGACCCTCCTAGGGCGGTGCGTTTTTGGATGAAAAATACGCTGATTCCTTTGGATATGATTTTTCTGCGCGACGGTCAAGTCCAGAAAGTGGTAACGGCAGCTCCTCCCTGCGAACAGTCTCGCTGTCCTACTTATGGTATGGAAAAGACGGCTGTAGACCAGGTCATTGAATTGCGGGCCGGACGTGCTGAGGAGTTGGGAATTCAGGAAGGCGATCGCTTAACGGTAGAATTCTTAGAAGATCGTTCGCCTTCTGCTCAGGAAACAAATTTTCTACCATCCGAGTTGGGTAGCGATCGGAAATAAACACATATGTTAACAAAATTTATACAAATTTTTATTTTATACAAACAAATATACCTATACAGAAACAGCTGGATCTGCTAGGGTATATATTTGAACAGAACAAGTACAGTTGTATAAACTTCGCAAACAACTGGGATATAGCGGGCTTTCCCATCGGAGAGGTTTAAAGTAACTAAGTCTTTTTTTGGGTGTGAGGAAAAACAAAAGCTAACCGTACCAGACCTTTCTCCTTCACGCTGAGGCTTTGCTAAAAGCGAGCTGAGCATCAGTATTTTTTGGTTGCTAGAGACTATTTATTCGTAGCTGGCGGAAAAAGGAGCTTTTTTTTTAGAAAAATGCTTTCCGATCGCCTGGAAAAGAACCTGTATGAAGGGATTCACCACTTTTGCGGTTGTCAAAATGGGTTGCCCGTTATATGCGGAAACGATATGGCATGCGTTGACATACCACAAGAAGCAGTGCCATAGGGCCGCTATAGAAGACACCATATTCCGTATTTGTTTGACGTTATTGGAAAAAACCACACTGACCGAAGATAGATTGGCTGAAGTGTGAGGGCCAAACATCCGATATTGTAGGAATGGTTTTTTTTCTATCGAACGAACCATCTTCTAGCTAGCTAGGCGGGTAGGGAAATCCATACAGCTGGCAACAAGTACTGATTTTCCCAATCTCCGAAATCGGATGGCTGGCTTGGCCATAAGAAAACCCGTGCCAAGCCGATTCTTGCGATCTATACATGCCATCTATTTGGGGGTCGCTTGGTGGTTGGCAACCATCCTTTGCACAAGATAGGAACAACTTTTGTTGGCAATGCCTCTGAGAAGAAGAATTGCCCCCCAAAACCAGAACGTTTTCATTCATTAATTTAGGAGGACCTTGTTTTAGCCATGACACCAAACCGATACGACCCGCTTATTGAATTTTTGCAAGAAAATTTAGAACTTTCCGACTCCGACGTAGCCATTGCTTTGCGTCATGCGGAACCCGACCCCGGCCCATTGCCCATGATTTTATGGAAGTACGGATTGGTGACCATCGAACAGTTAAATCAAATTTATGACTGGCTGGAAGGCAAGTAATTGAGAAGGGAAGGAACCGTTGTCCCTTCCTTCTTCAGAAATTGAGAAGAGTGCTAATAAAAAACTATTGCAATACCTTGGCAGCTGCTGCTATACCAGCACCAGGTTGGAAACGATCGTGACCTAGTTTCAACAGGACGGATTCTAGAGCCGATAGGGTGGTGAGAATATCGCGATCGCTGATAAAACCTAAATGACCGATTCGGAAAATTTTTCCTTTTAGCTGGTTTTGTCCGCCAGCTAAAGCAATATCAAAATGTTTTTTGACCAACGAACGAACTTGCTCGGCATCAGCAGTAGCCGGTGCCACCGCCGTTGTTGCCGGGCTGGTAGAGTCTTGGGGAGCAAACAAAGGCAATCCCATGGCTTCTACTCCAGCACAAGTTGCCTTGCTCAGGCGTTGGTGGCGGGCAATAATATTTTCCAACCCTTCTGCTTTCATCATTTCTAAAGTCACTTGCAAGGCGTAAATTAAGTTCACTGGCGGGGTAAACGGATTGCTATTTTTAGCAGCACTCTTGCTGTATGGACCCAAATCCAGGTAAAAGCGGGGACACTGGGCTTGTTTGTAAGCTTCCCAAGCCTTGTCGCTAACGCTGACAAAGCCCAAACCAGGAGGAATCATGTATCCTTTCTGGGAACCAGAGGCCACCACATCTAAACCCCATTCATCAACAGGAAGGTTCGTACACCCCAAACTGGTGACCGCATCCACCATAATGAGGGCTTGTCCGTGTTGTTTGACATAGCGGTTGATGGTTTCCAGGTCGTTGAGAACGCCTGTGGACGTTTCGCTATGGGTAACGATGACTGCTTTAATTTCTTTGTTGGTGTCGTTGCTTAGCCGTTTCTGAAAAGCTTCTGGGTCGAGAGGTTTGCCCCAGTCAGCCGTAATTTTTTCTACATTTAAGTTATAAGCTTGGCATACTTCTGCCCAGCGTTCGCTAAATTTCCCGTTGCAGCCTACCAAAACGCGATCGCCGGGACTTAAGAAATTGATAATTCCAGCTTCCATGGCCCCCGTACCGCTGGCTGTCAGGACCAGGACATCATTTTGGGTTTGATGCAGCCACTTGAGACCGGCTGTCACCTCGCCCATAATTTCAGAAAATTCCCCGCTACGATGGCCGATGGGGTGTCTTCCCATAGCCAACAGTGCTTTTTCCGGCACTGGTGTGGGACCGGGAATCATCAACATGTGTTTATCTTCCATTATTCTTTCCTGATATCTACACATCTTGGCTCGGAAATATCCTACCTACGATCGCGGTCTGTATCCCAAGCTTGCTTCGACAGGTTCAGCAACTTATTGTCTATTCCGACCTATCTCCATGAAGAGACCAGCGATATTCAAAGTCAATCTTGTCTCGTTGGCAGGATTCCTCAAGTCGTTTTTGTTGAGATAGAGCCTTGCGAACGGTTGCTATGAGTTCCAGTACCTGTTCTCGATAGGGAGAATCGTATCCCAAAGCCCTGGCTGTCTGCTGTTCCAAAAGTTGCAGCAGCAATTCGTAATGAATATGAGAAGGCAAGGGAACTGAGTGGGCAAATGTTTTGTTACTCATGCGCGATCCGTTCTGTCGTTGTTGGGTTTGGCAGCGGTGGTCCCAAGGAAGGCTCGACTCAATTTGCCGCCATACAAGCGGATTAGCTCAGCCGAGCCTAACTCCCGTGCTAAAGGTGCCATCTTATCAAATGGCAAGCGAGCTACATACACCTGTTGGGAACGACTATCCCTGGCGTTGGAGCTATAATAGGATTTCCCTTCTCCATTGACCAACCATGCCTTCCCCAACAGCAACCATTGACTACTTTACACTGAATTTTGTTTTTTTGGTTAGCTTCTCAACGCTCAAGCTTTAGCTAGGAATATTGATTAATTTTTCTAAAGCTGCTTGTGGATTTGGTTGTTTCACTAGATATTCGCCAATTAATACGGCATCTGCTCCCGCTTTGGCTACCTGTTGCAGATCTTCGCTGGTATACAATCCCGATTCGCTAATAATGGCAATTTGGCGTTTTTGGATGGATGGCTGGTGTGCGGCCAGCAATTGACTGGTGGTTTCCAAACTGACGGAAAAATCCTCTAGATTGCGATTGTTAATCCCAATCAGTTCCACACCTTCTAAAGACAAAACCCGTTCCAGTTCTTCGAGGGTATGAACTTCCACCAGAGCTGTCATGCCCAATAGCTTGACAATTTTGAGAAAATATTGTAAATCCTTATCGGATAAAATGGCAGCAATGAGCAATACAGCATCAGCACCGTGCAGGCGCGCCCAGTAAATTTGATAGGGATAGATAATAAAATCTTTGCATAGCAAAGGCAAATCTATGGCGGCACGGATAGCCCGGAGATTTTCAAATCCCCCTTGAAAAAATTTGCTATCCGTCAGTACGGAAACACAACTGGCCCCTCCTTGTTGGTAAGCCTCCGCGATCGCGATGGGGTCAAAATCTTCTCGAATCACCCCTTTGCTGGGGGAAGCTTTTTTTACCTCAGCCACCACGGCTGGCGAGATTTTCCCAGCTCGCAACGATTGGATAAAATCGCGTACTGGCGGGGCAGTGCGAACATCGCTTTTTAACTGCAAAAAAGGAATGCGCTCTCGTAGGGCATCTACTTCCTTTTCTTTATGCCAAACAATCGCTTCTAGAATGTTCTGTGGTTGTTCGCTGTCGCGACCAACGTAAAATTGTAGGTGTTTGACATCAACTGTAGGGCGTGTAGGACGGCGGCGAATTTTCATAAGGAATTTCAATCGTCTCTAAAATTTTTAGCCATCAAAAAAGTAGTCGTTGATGGGGTGTAGCGAGAACGAGCATGATAAGGACATCATGACTTCCCCTCTTTTCCCCATCTCTACCCAGAACCGCGATCGCTTACAAGCTGGCTTGCGCCCTAGTGTAAGCTTCGTCCAAAACCTCGGAAAGCGTGGGGTGGGTATGAACCAAAAATGCCAAATCTTTCACGGATTGACGGTTGGCGATCGCGTTGGCCGCTTCTTGCACCAAATCCGAGGCGTGGGGACCGACAATATGGGTTCCCAACACTTCTCCCGTATCTTTACGATAGATCAATTTGGCGAGTCCTTCGGCATCCCCGTCTGCCAAAGCTTTGGAATTGGCGCGGAAATAGGAACGTACCGACCCCACTTCAAATCCTTCCGCTTGTCCTAATTCTTTAGCATCGGGTTCGGTTAATCCCACAAAACCAATTTCGGGATGGGTGAATGCGGCGGCTGGAATGCTGCGATAGTCCACTATGCGATCGCGACCGCAAATGGTTTCTACCACTGCTTTCCCTTGAGAGGAAGCTGTATGGGCGAGCATCATTTTGCCCGTGGCATCTCCAATTGCCCACAAATGGGGCACGGTTTCGCCATTTTTGACAACACCCAAATAATCGTTAACGGGAATAAAACCACGCTTATCCGTTTCTACGCCAATCGATTCCAATCCTAAATCTTTGGTATCGGGCAGGCGACCGGTAGCGACCAAACAGGCATCTACTTCCAAAACCTCTTCCACTTCTTTGGTTTGTGCGTCTGCCAGTTCGATAACCACCGGCGAACCTGGCGTGACTTTTTTGGCTAGTTTGGCTACCCGGGTTTCAATATCTCTCGGTTTGATTAAGATTCTCTGGGCGTATTTGGCAATGTCTGGATCGAAAGTAGGCATGAGCCGGTCTAGGGCTTCTACCATGGTAATTTCCGAGCCCAAAGCGGTATAAATATCGGCAAATTCCAAGCCAATGTAACCGCTGCCAATAATCGCAATCCAGGAAGGCAACCATTCTAATTTCAAAGCCTGGTCGCTGGTAAATACCGTTTTGCCATCCAACTCGATACCTGGAGGAACAAATGGTACCGACCCAGTCGCTAAGATAATATCCCGAGCGCTGATGGTTTGGTTGCCATCTTGGCTAGCCACCGTTACTTGTTGTTCGCCGGCTACTTTTCCACGTCCTTGAATAACGTCTACGCCCATTCGTTCCAAGCTTTTGGTTAAATCGCCGCGCATTTTACCAACCAAATTTTGGGCGTGGTCGGCGATCGCTTGACGGTCAAAACTAATATTGCCTACTTGAATGCCCAATTCTTGCATGTGCTGGGCATCTTGTAGTTCCCGTACGCGACCGGATGCTGCTAGCAAAGCTTTGGAGGGGATACATCCACGGTTGATGCAAGTTCCTCCCATTTCCGCTGCTTCCACGACGGCGGTTTTCAAACCGCACTCCACAGCATGCAAAGCAGCACCATGGCCGCCTACACCAGCTCCAATAATGACAAGATCGTAATCAAAAGTCACGGCAATCTCCTCGTATGCGCTGACCCAATTGTTCCCTTCCCAAACGCGATCGCGCTTTTTCAATCGTTCGGGGAACCAGAAGGGAATTCCAGGTTATTCTACCACGTTGTTTCTTTCAATACATGTTGTGGGCATCCTAGTTAATAAAGTAGTTGTATCGCCTCCGATTTGCTGGTTGGAACCGATTTTTGCATATTTATCTATTTTTTGTAGCTAACTCTTTAATTTGTGGAAGCCTTAAAATAATAGAAGCAGCAATTATAAATCTGGACGCATTTGCTTTATGGCTATACCAGAAGATTGTTATGAAGACGACTTCCCAGAGAATTCCTATACCCGTCGTGCCGCTGAGTATGAATTTCGGGAGTCGCTCAACGAACTCGAACATCAGTTAAGCAGCCAAGAAGAGGAAGACAGCAAAGAAGAAGACAATTCTGCTTCGGAAGCTGTCGATCCATCTACAAAAGGGACTCCTAACGAACCGGAAACGTCGGAGTTTAGTTTGCAGGCGTTGGAAGAGGCAGCTGCTGATATTGATGCGTATATGCGTTCTTTGAGGAAAGGAAATGAGTAAATGCTCTGTTGGCCATTTCAACTTGATTGGAGACGAGCAAAATCGATTGATTTTACATGGAACATAAATAAAGCGTGGTTTCCAACCTGAGAACCTCGATCGAGGAAAACAATCGGAAAGTCCTTTTCCGTTAATTTGTATACACATCGGCTGGAAACGCTATATAAATTAAATATGGAAATAGAGACTAACTACGAAATTGAAAAATTTAAAAATAAAAAAAGGTTTTAGCTGCGATCGTTGGTTAGTGGTTCCATTTCTGTCGCTGCCCTTCGTATAAAATGAGGGCAGTTGCGATCGCTACGTTTAGGGACTCCACAGCAGTAGATAGGGGAATTTTTACCTGCCAGTCGGCGATCGCTTGTAATTCGGCAGACAGGCCAGCACCTTCATTGCCTACCAACACCAAAGTAGGGTACGTATAATCAATTTCCCAATAGGTGTAGTTGGCACTAGCCGTGGTGGCAACCAATTGCATGCCTTGCTGTTGGGCGAATTGTAGCGTAGCTGCTAGATTCTCATTGACAGTCATGGGCAAGCGAAACCACTGACCGGCCGTTGCGCGCAGAACTTTGGGATGTTCGCAACCTACACTATCACTGCTCAACCAAATACCAGCGGTTTCGGTAGCTGCAGCGGTGCGAATGATGGTCCCTAAGTTGCCAGGGTCTTGAATGGTCTCCAGCACCAATCCCATGCCGGAAATGGGCAATGTAGCCGTTCGTCGGTGGCTGGTAGAAGCAGCGGCTACCACGCCGTCGGGATGAACGGTAGTGGCGATCGCTTGTACCACCGATTCCGCAGCCGTTTCCACTCGATTGCCCAGAGCCACCAGTTGCTGCCATAAATGGGGGTGATGTTTCTGCCATAGGGGAGTAGCACAAACCACTTCCAACGGATAGCGAACCGCGATCGCTTCTTCAAGCAAATGGGTTCCTTCCAAAAGAAATAGCCCCTGCTGCCGACGACCCTTGGGTTGCTGCAACTTGCGCATCTGCTTAACCAAGGGGTTTTGAACGCTGGAT
This sequence comes from uncultured Geitlerinema sp., assembly GCA_964477525.1. GTDB lineage: Bacteria > Cyanobacteriota > Cyanobacteriia > Cyanobacteriales > PCC-9228 > PCC-9228. Next base: position 55,016 of record CAYZHY010000003.1, read on the forward strand.
AGCATGGGCTGGGTCCAATAGGAAAAAAACTCAATAAAAATATCCCCTGCCATGGGGATGAGACATGCGGAACCCGGGACTTGAACCCGGAAGTTCTTGCGAACACTAGATCCTGAATCTAGCGCGTCTACCAATTCCGCCAGTTCCGCTTATTTCCATCCGGTTCCAACATATTATTTTCTATAATCTTGCCTAATTTGTCAATACCAAACCTGTCAAAAAATCATGTGATTGGCAAGAAACTAAAGGTCAATTTATTGCTCTGTATAATAGGTTTCCGGAAAATATACCGAAATTTCACGTATCTTTTGGGTACAATCAAAACCAAATTCAACACATGATGTTCGGTTTCGCTTGTTAAATCCACATTGGAGGATAGAACCATTACCCCTGAAAACACCTCGGCTAACCAGCTTCCCCCACCACAACCAGAAACATCGGTTCTGGAAATTTGGGGTCATTCTACACTCGAGGGCCACGTTCGAGTTAGTGGGGCCAAAAATGCCGCTTTAGCTATTATGGCAGGAACGCTTCTTTGTCCCCAATCATGTCGCCTGCACAACGTTCCCTCTCTGTTAGATGCCGCTCGCATGGGGGAAGTTCTGACATCTTTAGGCGTCAAAATTCAACAAAGTGGAGATGCCCTAGATATTGACGCTCGCCACATTACGCAGTTTCAAGCCCCCTACGAACTGGTAAACAGATTGCGAGCCAGTTTTTTCATTATCGGTCCGCTGCTAGCCCGTATGGGCGTAGCGCAAATTCCTTTACCAGGCGGTTGTGCCATCGGCGCGCGCCCGGTCGATTTTCACGTACGCGGATTGCAGGCTATGGGAGCAGAAGTACATATCAAACACGGTATGGTTTACGCTGCCATTCCCGGTACGCGCCAACGGCTACAAGGTGCCAAAATTTACTTGGATTATCCCAGCGTTGGGGCAACGGAAACTTTGATGATGGCAGCTACCCTAGCAGAAGGGGAAACCGTTATCGAAAACGCCGCCCAGGAACCGGAAGTGGAAGATTTAGCCAACTTCTGTCGTGCTATGGGGGCGCGCATTCGCGGGGCTGGTACCAAAACCCTGATAATTCGTGGGGTGCCGCAACTGCATGGCGTAGAATATAGCGTGATTCCCGATCGCATCGAAGCAGGAACCCTATTGGTGGCTGGTGCTATTACCAAATCCAATTTGCAACTGTCTCCGGTGATTCCGGAGCATTTGGGGGCGGTGATTTCCAAACTGCAAACCATGGGGGTGCATATAGAAAGACCAACACCGAATTTTTTGCAGCTACACGCTCCCGAATCCTTGCAAGCCACTGATATTGAAACCTTGCCCTATCCGGGATTTCCCACCGATATGCAGGCACAGTTTATGGCGCTGCTATCCTTGAGTGAAGGTAGCAGTACCATCGCAGAAACGGTGTTTGAAAATCGCTTGCGCCACGTGGCAGAGTTAAAGCGTATGGGAGCCGATATTCGTATCAAAGGCAACATTGCCATTGTCAAAGGCGTTCCCCAGCTTTCTGGCGCTCCTGTTACGGCAACAGATTTGCGAGCTTCTGCGGCTTTGGTCTTAGCGGGATTGGCCGCAGAAGGCAAAACGCTGTTACGCGGTTTGCACCATTTAGACCGGGGATACGACAATCTGGAAGGCAAGTTGAAACAAATCGGTGCCCAAATGAAACGTCAAACCGAAGATGGTAGCGATCGCAGAGACGTTCTACAAACAGATGTGGCTGCCACCACCGAAACCACGCCACTACAATAGAAAGGTAGGAATGGGAAAGAAGTACAGTACAAACTATTTTCAACTAACTTCTTTCTCGACCTCATTTTTTGGAATACCTAAGAGGCGATCGCTATGCCGGCGCAGGAAATGTCTACAAATATGCCTACAGAAAAAATTAAGCTGGTGGGGTTGAAAGCCAACCGATTTCGCCACCCCTTGGATTTGGAAGCTACGCAAGCCATGAGCCAAGTGCCAGGTATCGATTGGCTGGTGCGTAGTTTGTTGGGGTCGGTGGGCGAAGAATATTTCTATTTGGATAATATTGCTTCTAGTGTCTTGGTGGGAGAGCAACAACTGCCCCACTTGCACAATCTATTGTTGGATGCGTGTGCTTGTCTGGATTTGGAACCTCCAAACCTTTACATCAAGCAACACCCCGCTCCCAATGCCTATACCTTTGCCATGCGCGGGAAAAAGCCGTTTGTGGTGCTGCACACCTCTCTGGTCGAAATGCTTACCCCGGCGGAAATTCAGGCTGTCATTGCCCACGAGTTGGGTCATTTGAAATGCGAGCATGGGGTATTTTTAACCCTAGCCAACTTGCTGGTCTTGGCTGCCAATCAATTGCCTAGTTGGGGGGCTTTGCTGGCCGAAGGTATGCAGGAACAAATTTTAGAGTGGTTGCGCTGTGCTGAGTTTACCTGCGATCGCTCGGCGTTGCTAGCTACCCAAAACCCCAGAACCGTTATGTCGGTCTTAATGAAACTTGCCGGCGGTTCTCCTAGCTTATCGCAGCAGCTCAATTTAGATGCTTTCATCGCCCAAGCACGCGCTTACGACGACATCGACCGCAACGACTTGGGTGCCATGCTCAAACAAATGCACGCTTCCCAACTCAGCCATCCCGTTCCCGTATTGCGGGCGCGGGAAATCCAACGCTGGTCGGAAAGTCCCGCCTATCTTTCCCTGCTCAAATCTTATCGATAAATCTCGAAAAAAATCTCGAAAAAATTGGGGATAGGGGGTTGCTATTTTCCTGGTAGGTACCCTACAATTATAAATCCAGAGATGAAAGGGCGAATGGCGAAACTGGTAGACGCGCTACACTCAAAATGTAGTGGCCGTAAGGCCGTGAGAGTTCGAATCTCTCTTCGCCCATGTGTTTACCCACAATCGAGATCGGCCACCTCCCCCAGGGGGAAATTTTATGAGACTCAAAAGCTGGGAATCCCCTCGCCGCCAAGGCAGAAACCACAAAGGTCGCCAAGGTACCGCCAGAGCCAGACAACTCAAGAAAAAATACAAAAAGCTCGCTCAGAAACTCAAATCGCAAAATACGCAAAGGAAAGACAGGGAAGGAAGCAACAGTTTCCTTCCTTTATTTTTTATGAAGCCAGCAAATATCCGATTAATTAAAACCACAAAAAAATATCCTAGGTCATCCGCACTGCAAACCCCCGGAAAATAACGCCAGGCTAGAACTTCTTGTCCCCCTCATTCCCCTCATCCCCCTCTTCCCCCTCCTCCCCGAAAGCGGATTTTCAGAGATAGACCCTGTAGGAAGATTCGCAATTCCAATCCCCTTCTATATAAGAAAAATTTTAAGATTTTTAGGGAAAGACCAAAGAAGATTGCTACAATCTGGGTAAAATCAAGTGCCCAGCCAGATTAAAGTCGAAAAAATACTCAAAAGTAGGGGATATTTGCGAATTGCCTCTACTTTTGCTGGGTTGCCGCTTGTTGATACCTAGAATCAGGATAAACTGTACGTATAACGGTATAAAAAGAGGAAATACTTATGGCAAGCACGCAGGAAACCCAAACCAACATGTATGACGACGAAAGTCTCAACGAAGAATTAGAAGCTATTAATTATGTAGACGAAATCGAAACCGTCATTGCCAGCATGGCAGCGGAACAAAAATACATGACAGGTCAAAGCGACAGCGGCGACCATGCGTGGAAATTTAAATACGGTACTGTAGAAGTATACGTGCGACTGACCGGCGAAACGGAACAAGATGTTCTCAGCGTTTGGTCTCCAGTTCTGACGTTGCCTGCCAACAAAGAGGCCGAACTGTTTCGTCGCTTGTTGACGTTAAACTGGTCGAGTACCCTAGAAGCTTGTTACGCTTTGTTTGACAATCAAATTGTCGTCTTATCGTCGCGCACGGTTGCCGATTTAAATCCGGGAGAAATTTCTCGGGCAATTACCATTGTTGCCACCATCGCCGACGACATGGACGAACCCCTGCAAGAAGAATTTGGCAAAGCATAGATCTGGTTCATGGCGCAACAACCGTCTGTTTGGCGTTTGATTCCTTGGTTGAAAGCCTCCGGTCAGATCCAAATGGCCATTGACCGGTGGCTTTTGCAACAGCAAATTCGCGGCAGTGGGATGCCGACGCTGCGGTTTTATACCTGGTATCCACCAGCGATTTCTTTGGGATACCACCAACGATATTGGGACCAAGCCTGGGATAACATTGTCTACGAAGGCATTCCTTTGGATAGCGTGCGGCGACCCACTGGCGGTCGTGCTGTTCTGCATCAGGGAGATTTAACCTATGCTGTTGCCGTTCCCAATATGGAAGGCAAAACCATGGAAATCTACCAGCATCTTTGTGAGTTTTTGATAGCTGGTTGGCGATCGCTTGGTATATCTTTAGAATACGGACAAGCCGGGCGCAATTACATTCGCAACGATAACTGTTTTGCCACCAGTACCGGTGCTGATTTGGTATTGGAAAACGGTGCTAAATTTATTGGCAGCGCCCAGGTACGCAAAGAAAAATCAGTTTTGCAGCACGGTTCCATGTTGTTAAATCCCGATCGAGAATTATTTGCAGAAGTTTTCGGACAGGATGCCGTCGCCTCGCTTTCCGAGTGGGAGTTTATTTCCAGTCGCGCCGAATCCCTAAAATCAAAGAATTTTAACGATGCGATCGCGATCGTTATCGATACACTAACATCAGCCGCCGCCCGTTCTTTTGGTGTAGAATTGGTAACGCAGCCTTTATCAGAATCAGAATGGGTAGAAATTTTCCAATGGCAAACTCAGCTCGATCGGTAGGAGCAAGCCCCCGTGCTTGCCTTTTTGGGAGGTAGCGCGATCGCTTCACCTAACTAAAGTAATATATAGCTTTGTTTTAAAAAAAAACGCAAGTGCGAGGCTTAATACGACATGTGGTTTATGGCATTGTTGTCGGTTGCTTGGATCGCCATTGGTTAAACTGGCCTGCATCCTCAGCCTCTGTGGAAGGAGAAGAATAGATGATGTCAGCATCCCCAACGGTCGTTGTTGGTGGTGGATTTGTGGGTCTATTTGCTACCATGCACCTCTGCCACCAAAACCATCTCCATCCCATTATTTTAATTGACCAGAGCGAGCGTTTTGACTTCAAGCCGTTGCTATATGAAATCCTGAGTGGCGAGCGAAACGAACATCAAGTGTGTCCCAAATACGAACATTTGCTTGACTGCGATGGGGTTATTTTTGTTCGAGATACGGTTGAAAAAGTTGATTTAAAGCAACGTCGGGTTGTTCTAACATCGGGACTAAGTTATGACTACGGATATCTGGTGTTGGGATTAGGCAGTACGGTTCATGACTTTGGCATTGAGGGCGTTCGAGATTGTGCTTTTCCCTTTCGCACTGGGGAAGATGTTACGCGCCTAAGACAGCATTTGCGCCATTGCTTGCAACAAGCCAGTCAGACCAGCGATGCTGAGCGGCAAAAGGCATTGCTAACAGTTGCTGTGGTTGGCGGTGGACCAGCAGGAATCGAGATGGCTGCTACGTTAGGGGATTTACTGCCCCAGTGGGCAGATCGATTGGGAGGGTTGCGTTCCCAGTTGCGGATTGTGGTTCTCAATCGCGGTCCAGACATTCTCAAGGGGGATATTAACGATGGATTGCGGGAGACGGCTAGGGAAGCCTTACAGCAGCGATTGGTTTCTGTGGAAGTTCTCACAAAAGCTTCTGCTACCCAAGTAAAATCCGATGGATTGCTGTACGAGCAAAACGGCGAATGCCAGGAAATTCCTACAAATACGGTAATTTGGACTGCGGGAAATCGCGTCCATCCCATTATTCAAAATTTAGATGTATCTGCGGAAAATAAGGATAAAGCGGGACGAGTGCGCGTGCTTTCTACGTTGCAATTACCGGACTATTCCGAGGTGTTTGCAGCGGGAGATTGTGCGGTTATGAGCGATCCGCAGCCAGCAACTGCCCAGGTAGCTTACCAGCAGGGAGCTGCGATCGCTAAAAATTTGAATGCCATCGTCCAAAATCAATCTCCACAGCCAACTCAAGTCAACTTACGCGGTACGCTCGTGAAATTAGGAATGACAGCAGGAGCGGCTAACTTATTCAATTGCGTTACCATTGCCGGTCGGACCGGTCACCTCATTCGCCAAGGTACCTATCTAGAATTGCTACCCAATCCGGTACACAAGTTCAAAGCGACGCTAAGCTGGTTGACTGATGAAATATTTCAGCGTCATGGCGTGTTACCATCAAGTTATCGACGTTTTCCCAACTGGGCTGCCCAGGCTGTTGTTGGTATGGTGGTAGTTGTGGGTGGCTTGTTGGTATGGCGAAGTGTAACCCCCAGTCATTTTGAAAAAACCTGGGAATCGACAGGAATACCGGAACTGTTCGATGGTTCGCAAAATAAACCATAAGCGAGTTTCCTGCCAGTACTGGTTTTTGACCTTTAAAAAAAATTCCTAGTTTGCCATTTTTCTAGCCAAAAACTCGCGAATATAGCTGCTGGCGTTTAAAAACCAATATTTATGAAAACCTTTGAAAAGGTTGGGAACCAGAAAATACCAAATGGTGCATCTTTCGCATACCAGTAATGAACCTTGTAGCTGGCGGTGTTTTTCCACAGTTGCCGATGGCCGATACAAATAGTAGTTGGCAACGAGGGAAGGCATAAGGTTTTTATCAATACAATAGGGTGGATCCTCTGTCGTTCGATCGTTTCTTCGATCGCGATCGCTGTCAACTCCTCTTTGGTTCTATATTGACAAATTCCCCGATTGGTGGTAGATTAACAATATAGAAATTTTTATAAGTTCCTGGTGCAAAGGAAAAATTTTCCTCCCTGCCCGTTCGGGGAAATAGCATTTTTTTGCAGACGTTTCGCTCAAACATCTAGGCAGGGCAAAAATAATAAAAATATTTTCGCGCAGGTTGGATGTTTGGGTTGGAGTGTCCCATTCAACTCCCCCTTTTTTACAGCGAGTTCCCTCGCTCTATGTTCCCCCATTATACTCCAAAAAGCCAATTTTGGCTAGTATTGGTAATTGCTGTTAGAAAAGCTTTCGAGGTTGCCAGCGGCGATCGCTATAATAATCGGTAATTACGGAATTATCGCTGGTATGGATCTCAACTTCCTGTAAAGCCAAATCGGCGGGGAGTTGAAACAAGCTAGGAAGCAAACGCGGGGTGAGAAACTGGGTTTTGACTGGGAAAGCTTCTGCCTCGATTTGGGAAAAATCAAATGGCTGTGGCGTTGCCACCACAAATCCCCAAATTCCCAAACTGGGAACGCTGGCTGTGTAGGGATAAGTCACAAATCCAGTCGCTTCTAGCGTTTTAGCAATGCAGGAAAATGCCTCTGGCGTAAAAAATGGATTGGTAGCTTGGGTAGCAAAAACACCGGTTGGCGATAAGCGATCGCGCAAAGCTTGGTAAAATTCTTGCCTATATACACGAGCATGGTTTGGGGTGTCGGGGTCGGGAAGATTGGCAACAATCAAATCGAAGGGAGATAAAGATTCCGATGGAAACAGGGAATCGATCCTGTCGATACTGGCTTCGGCGTAGCGAATATCGACCCTAGTGTCGTTAAAAATAGATTGGGCATTTGGTAGGGAAGGGTTGCTGGCGAAATTTGCCATCATTTTGACCACCGCTGGGTCGCGAACCAGCAAAATTACTTTTTCCACAGATTCCCATTTCAAAATTTCTGACAGTGCCATGCCAGTTCCCTTTCCCAATAGCAAAACCCGTCGGGGATGATTGGCAGCAATGGCGGCGGGATGGATGAGGGATTCGTAGTAGCGGTGTGCATCTGATGTGGAAAACTGCAAATCACCGTTGAGATACAATCGCCAATCATTGCGTTCTCTGGTTAAAGTAATATCGTGGTATTCGGAGGTTATTTTACGAACCACTGGCATATTATAGGGATTGTCGTGCATGCGATCGCCGAAAGGAAGGGTTACCAACGCCACAATATAGAGGCAAACCCCCAGCAATCCGCCACCCAACTGCCAATATCGCCGGCGAAGAAAAATGCGGCTGACAAAAACTGCCATACCAGTGGGAAACATGCCGATAAAAGCCGCTGTGGAAAAGATATCCAACAAAGGAAGCGACAAAACCGGAATGGCTAAGGCAGCCAGCAACGCCGTCAAATAGGAAATTGTGAAAATTTTGTTGGTGGGATATTCGCGAAGCTGGTGGAAAATACCGACATCGAACAACCATGCCAGTTTGATGCCAACAATACCTCCCAAAATCAGCGTTGCCAGGCACAATCCCCACCAGAAGCCAACTCCGATAACAAATAATGCAAACAATGCCAAAGGGAACAAACCAGCCAGCAATGCTAAAGCATAGGTCATTCCCAGAAAATACCGTAATTGTTGTTGCCAACTGGTAGGTTTTCGGTAGGAATATGCGTAGCTACCTATGCCAATAGCAGCGAAAAAGCCAGCAACGACAATACCGTAAGCCAAGGCTTCGCTGCCTAGGAGGTAGCTGGTCAGTCTTGCCAATATCAGTTCTATTGCCAAAGCCGAGGCAAAAGATATAGCCGTAGCAATGGGCAATAGGTCTTGTTGCTTGCGAAGTTTCATCAGGTTCGTTTCGTTGTTGTCAATATTATTTACCAAATCCAGATCCGCCACCCCGAAATCCACCATAACCGCCTTGATTTTGCTCGCATGCTCGTTCTCCATACTTTCGGCAGTTTCTGTCTCTGTCAGATTGCACGCAAGCACTTAATACAAACAAAGACAAAATTGAAAAGAAAATTATCTTAAAAATAACTGTGCCCATAACTATCGAGAGAATTCGTCAAATATAGTTAGTTCCAGAAAATACTGTGGTTGTCATTGCCAGGTAGCAGGTTTTCGGTAAGGATAGGCGTAACTACTTATTCCAATAGCAGCGAACGAGCTAGCAACGACAATACCGTAAAACAAGAGTTGGCTGTCTAGGAGGTAGCTGGCTAAACTTGCCAAAAATCGGTTCTGTTGCCAAAGCTTAGGCCTTGATTGCTTGCGAGTTTTCATATCTTTTGTCTTAAATTGGCGATAGATTGGTTGCGTTACCAGTTTACTTACCAAATCCAGAGCCGCCACCACGGAAAAAGAAAAAGCCACCGTCGTTGTCATAGTCATCACACTCACAATATGGGTCGTATTCGTCACATTCACATGCAGCATTTTCCAGGCAGGCGCCAAATACAAATAGAGACAGAATCGAAAAGAAAATTATATTAAAAATAGTTCCGCCAGACATAATCTCAATTGAATACGTCAAACATAACTTGGTGTTAGTTTAATTCAATCGAAACTGCGTTTCGATACCGCATTGGATTTCCTCTCTGTTAATACGAACGGTAATATCTATCTTTAGTTATTGGTAAAATAGCATCTTTTTGATAGTTATGTCACTTTTCAAGTTAAGAATTTTTTCTGTTCTGCATACAAAAAGTGACTTGCAACTGGCGATCGCGCGAACAATATAGTTAGAATTGTGGTTACAATAAATAAAAATGCGATTGCTATCGTTCGCTTTTGACGATTAAAATCAATTCGATATCTCATAACCAAAATTACTCCAACAAAAAGTGATTTTTGAAATTGAAGGATTTTAAAATAGCAAACGATGGCGTGGCTTAAGACTCTCTAGAGAGTACTTTTTCCAAACGTGCAAATAAACGATTAAAAAACTTCCGTAGTTTGGAAACAGAAACCTTTCGATCTAAAGACTGTATGGATAAATAGGGGATGTAAGCATCTCCTTCTGGATGATGGGCTTTTATAACTTGAGCAAATCGATTGAGCGTTCGTTTTGGAGAATAGAAAGTAAGGATATAAGGTAAATTTTTTATAAAATCTTGGGTAGAGATGGAAACTATTTTTTGGTCGGTGGTGATGAAATGTAAAGATTCTGGTACGTCAGAATTCTTCCACGGTGGACGTGGAAAGCCAAAGGAAGCATTAAGGAATTGGTTTTTTAAGTATTCTTTAAATCCAGCAATTTGGTTAAGGACTTCTCGTCCTTCCGGATTCGGTTTTCGCGAATGCTCAATTAAACGACGAGATATAGGGATATAAAATCTGGAAACTATGATAAGAACAATTATAAATATAGGTATAGAAAGAAACTGGATAAGTGTAACAAGAAACGAATCCATTTCCAGAAGTAAACCAACTATTACAATAGTTAAAAGAGCTGTATGTCCAATACATAAAAAAACTCCAAAAACATCTGTAATCGCAGATATTTTTATATATGGAAAATATTTGCTTTTAAATTTATATCTTGAAAAACTTTTTTCGTAGTAGTTTTCCTTTATACGTAACAAAATAGATCGATTGCAAAAAATGCGATCGCCAATTTCAATCCTTTGTTCACCAATTACCTTTTCTAAAAAATTTAGAATATTTTCCTCTTCCACTGGCAATTGATAGGTTTTTAACTGTTTACCTGTTCGGTTTATATAGTATTTATCAATATACTTATCAAAGAAAAACTGCCGCTTTCTATCTATTTGATGTTGGATTTGTATAAATCCTTGTACGGTTAAATTCCATAAAGGTACGATTAAGTGCGGAACCTGAAGTGTATGTGTATCTAAATAATACATAGCACTGGGAGACAAATTGTATGGTGGTTCCGTACAATCAATGGGATGGGATTCGGCAAAACTTAATTCTTTTTCAGCTTTTGCCAACAGCCACAAGCACCACCAACGCCAAATGAAATACAAAATAAATATTATAATAAAACTAGCGGAAAAAGCGATCGCTTCCCATGAAAGATTGTTGGCGATCGCTGCTAAGTTAAAAAACTGGGAAGAATTGTTGATCGTTGCCGTAACACCTGGTGAATGCCACAATAGATTTGTACCTACGAAGGAAATGACAAACAAAACAATCAAACCAATTCGGTAGATAAATGTTCTCGGTTTACTCATAGTTGTTAATGATACAGTTGCGATCGCTTTCAGTTTCTAGATTGCTTGAGAACTTACCAAATCTAGGAATTTCCTGCCAGCACCATCCTCAGCTATAGAGATGCGATTCCATTGAATTTTTGATATAGTATTGTAAAATATTATAAAGAAGTATCCCATCGCGATCGTTGGGATACTCATTTACCTACAAGAACCATCAGGGTATCGGGCAGGATTCCAAAATACGACATAATTTGGCAAGCTAGCGGCTCGATTGTGCTCTTTTACCAAGTTATTGGTGCCGCTATTTTAGCCAATTGTCTCTCAACCCGCAATCGAGTTTTTCTACCTTCCCTTCAAAATTCCAGAACTTTACACTACCATGGAAAAAATCGAGAAAATCCGCGATTGCCTACCGAAATTACACCAGCCATCCCCTGTAGGGGGATATAGCAAGCGATTTGTGCCCAATTTGGCTAACTACCCGCTACCGGATCTGGATTTATAAGGATTTTCTAACAATTGATTAAGAGTTTTCCTATCTTTTCGGATCGGATTCGAGCAGATTTCGCATTACGATTAGTAACAGAACACCCATAGCTTAACGATTTTTATGAGGTTTCTAAAAGACAAAGATTGGTTTACCTTTCTATCCGCACGTTTGTCTCGACGTATCGTTATTTGGGTATGTCTCGGTATCGTTGTTATCGAAGTCATTATCTTAATTCCCTCCCAATACACACGGCAACAAGAATTGCTGCAACAGTTAGAACAACTTACTAATAGTCGTATTGAAGCGATCGCGCAAACCCATAAAAATCTATCGGCACAGCAATTTTTAACTTTTTTGCAATCAAACTTTTCTGAAAATCCGTCAATTGTCGGCGCCGCCATTTACCGCCCTAACGGCAAACAAATCGGAAGTTTTGGCGAAACCCCGCAGCTTTCTTACCAACCAGACCAAACCAAACAAAAAACCCAACAGCAAACCGTTCAAAACACGCGCTACGAAATTGGCAGGATGGTGCGTCTTGGCGAACAAAATTATTGGTTGGCGGTGCGTCACGATGCTACCTACATCAAACAAGAAATGGTGGGATTTATTTGGCGAGTAGGTAGCTTGGTCATGGTCATTGCCGTTTTTGTGGCAGTCGTTACTTTGTTTGTTCTCAAAAATGCAGCGATCGAACCTATTTTCTACTTACAGCGAGATTTAATTCGTGCCGGAGAAGCCGTGCAATCCGATCGCGAAATTTCTAAATTTTTCAGCCAAACCCATCGATATCCCGATGAGTTGCAAGATGCGATCGCAGCTTTTCAAAAAATGTACGAACAAGTGCGCCAAGCCATAGCCAAACGCAAACAAGCGGAAGCTCAATTAGAAACCACCAATGCCGAACTAAAAGCTACTTTAACCGAACTACGCGCTACCCAAAGCAAACTGGTTCAAAGAGAAAAACTAGACGGTTTGACAACCATGGCAGCCGGGGTTGCCCATGAAATTAATAATGCCAACAATGCAATTTACGGCAATATTCCCTACATTCGCGAATATACCGATACTTTTTTAGAAGCGTTAGACCGCAGTTTTGCAGCTTTAGAAACATCAGAAACCGTTGAGAACATCCAAATAGAATTCGATTTAGAATACTTACGACAAGATTTACCAAATTTACTGCAGCAAATGCAGGAAAATGCTGAAAAAATTCGCCATATTGTCGAAGCCTTACAATCTTTTTCTAAAGTAAACTCAGCAACATATAAACTTACCGATATTCATACAGAAATAGATACATGCTTGCTATTGCTCAACCATCGCTTCACCCCTGACTTAAAAATTGAAAAACAATATGGTGCCATTCCTAAAATAAAATGTTGCCCGGCGAAACTCAATCAGGTCTTTTTTTGCCTGTTCGATAATGCGTTAGATGCGATCGCGATGGATACAACAACCGATAGCGGCAAAATTACCATCGAAACCCAACAACCGAATAGCAACTGCGTTCGCATTTCCATCAAAGATAACGGTATAGGCATTCCCCAAGACATCCAACAGAAAATTTTCGACCCCTTTTTCACCAACAAACCAGTCGGTCAGGGCACGGGATTGGGATTGTTTAGCTGCTATCAAATTATCGTGGAAGGGCATGGCGGAAAAATCTCTTGTCACAGCCAACCCCAACAAGGCAGCGAATTTGTCGTGGAATTGCCTATGGAACCATTGAGGGAATAATTCCTTATTTCGCTAAATAACAAACGAGTTATAAAAATATAGCGATCGCTTTTTCTGCCCCACCCCAAACTTTTTGAATAATGAATTTAGGAACAATTCAATCCAGCTTCCGAGGGCGTATCGTATTCCAAAGGCAAAAACACCAAACCGTATTGCAAACCCCGGCAACGTTCAATTCTCACCATTTCCCCAGGTAGATTTTCCCGATTGTGATTGGTGGGGGTAAAAGCAACAACCCCCGTTGCCCCTTGAATTTCAAAGTTGGAGTCTGACAGTGCTTGTTGGAAATTTTGACGTAGCTGTTGGGTATCGTTGGTCGAACCAGAAAGCGACCTCAACCCCGCAATCGTGGCAAGGGTGGCATCGTAAGCCGTAGCAGTGCGCCAGCTGAGAAATCTAGTGCCCCACAAGTCGTTGGCACCATTGCAAAACTCTTGCCCCCCGATCGTTTCGCAACCGGTGGTATAGTGCCAAGGCGCATAAGTGGTAAAGGTTTCCAAAGTTCGATCGGAAACGTTTTGCAATCTTTCTAACGTCTCGGGATTGTATAAAGAACTGGAACCAGCAATCCACAATTGCCCTTGATTGGCTTCTACAACATCAATGGCATTGCGCAGGGAAGCTGCCGAAGTACCGCCGTCGGGTGCCAAAACGATGCCCTCGCTGCCTTGTTGTTGTGCCTGAGAAATAGCTTGTTGCGGGTCAAAACCAGGCTGGGAAAGGTTGTTTGCGGAAATTTGCATCACCGTTCCTCCGTATTGGGGGAACAGGGTTTGAAAATTCTGTTGGAACGATTGACTGTAATCGCTGTTGAAACTATACAAAATGGCTGCCCGTCGGGCATTGTTCACCAACTGTTCGCTGAAAAACTCGACGTTGGCTTGGTTGTGGCCCACCGTGCGGAAGAAAACGCAGGAATCTCCTTGGTTAGCACAAAATTCCGACAAGTTATCGGAAGTGCTGCTTGCGGAAATAACGGGCACCTTGTTGTCTTGATACACCGAAAGCGCTGCTTGGGTGGTTTCGCTGGTATAGTGACCGATAACCGCTACCACATCCTGACGTGCTGCCAAACGTTGGGCAACATTTTCGGCTTCGCTGAGACTGTTGGCATCGTCAGCGATAACAACTTGCAATCCCTTACCGTTGATTTGGGAATTCGATTCGTTGATCTCATGCTGTGCTTGGGCAACTCCGCGCAAAATGGCGGCGGCTTTGTTGCGATCGCCGGGAACTCTGGCTGGCACCACTACGGCAATGGTATAAGAATCGGCATTGGGATTGGCTAGCAGCTTGGCATTGTTGTAGTAAATCCGCGCCTCTGGATTGTTGGCATTTTCTTGTAGGGCTTGGGCAAAGAAATCTCTGGCGGTTTCGTAATTTCCCTGGTCAAACGCCTCAATCGCCTGACGTTCCTCGCGAGAAAGATCTCTTTGGTTTTTTAACAGAAGCGTTTCGCCGGTGGTGACTTTCGCTTCCAACTGCGAGGAAGGTTGCCCCCCGGTATTCCCGGATCGGCCGGATGGGGTATTGGAGGAAGTGGGCGTGGTTTGGTTGCCCAAA
>CAYZHY010000003.1:69850-95996 GCA_964477525.1 uncultured Geitlerinema sp.
CCCGGATCGGCCGGATGGGGTATTGGAGGAAGTGGGCGTGGTTTGGTTGCCCAAAAGTGCGCCAAAACCGCCAAAACGGCTTTGAACGATCCAATACGCTCCTGCCAAAATGACAACTGTTATTAGTAAAGAACCAATTAATACTTTTGTTTCTTTATTACTTTGGGACATAAAAATACGATCGTGCGCGACTTCAAGTTACGTTCAGAGTATCACGAGTTACGATGCTGCCCGCGATTCTGCTAGCCCTCCTTGCATTTTGCCCAACCAATCAATCAGATTTTCTAACTGGTCTTTGGGAGGCAATACTCCCAACCCCCGCACCACGATTTTGTTTGGTGTATAGACAAAACGGGATTGTAAGTTTTGCGGTAAGTTTTCTTGCAGCTTTTTCCAAGCTGGTTCTTCCATGGGGGTATCCAGCACTAAGTTTTGCTTGCCTTCTGGGCGAATGCGAGAAATTCCCAATTTCTTAGCCAGCAGTTTTAGTTCCATGATACGCAATAATTGTTGGGTGGCGGTGGGAATTTCCCCATAGCGATCGCGCCAGGAACGCGCCACTTGTTCCAACTCTTCCGATGTCGTCGCCGCTGCTGCTTCCCGATAGGCGCTCATTTTGGATTCGGTATCCCGAATGTAATCGGCGGGAATAAATGCTGTCAGCTTCAAATCGATTTGGGTATCGTCTACCTGGGGGATTTCCTGCCCTTGAATTTCCTGGATGCTCTCTTGCAACATTTCTACATACAAGTCGAAGCCAATGGCTTCCATGTGACCGGATTGTTCTGCCCCCAACAAGTTGCCGACGCCGCGAATTTCCATATCTCGCATTGCCAACTGGTATCCCGACCCCAGTTGGGTAAACTCCTGAATCGCCTTCAAACGCGCCTTGGCTTTATCCGATAGTTGCTTTTTGGGATTCCAAAATAGCCACGCATGCGCCTGCACGCCAGAACGACCTACCCGACCGCGCAGTTGGTATAGTTGAGACAAACCAAAGCGATGGGCTTCTTCGATGGAAATGGTGTTGACCCGGGGAATATCCAATCCCGATTCGATAATGGTTGTGCAAACCAAAATATCTGCTTCCCCGGCGCTAAATGCTAGCATGGTGGCTTCCAGTTCTGCTGGATCCATTTGACCGTGGGCGATCGCAATGCGCGCGTTGGGCACCATTTCCCGCACCCGCGCCGAAGCTTCTTCAATCCCTTCTACCCGGGGAACTACGTAGAAAATCTGACCACCCCGGTCTAACTCCTGTCGCAGCGCCGTGCGCACCACTTCCGACTCGTAGGGTGCCAAATGGGTTTTGATGGGGCGACGGGATGGCGGTGGCGTGGAAATAACGCTCATTTCCCGAATTCCCGAAAGCGCCATATACAGGGTTCGGGGAATGGGCGTCGCCGTAAGCGTCAGCACGTCGACTTGCGTTTTCATGGATTTGATTTTTTCTTTTTGATTCACCCCAAACCGCTGTTCTTCGTCGACTACTAACAAACCCAAATCGTTGAATTTTACGCTTTTGTTTAAAAGCTGGTGGGTACCTATAACCACATCCAACTCTCCCGTTGCCAAACGATTGAGGAGATTTTTCCTTTCTTGGGTCGTGCGGAAACGGTTCAGCAATCCCACTTCAATGGGATAGGGGGCAAAGCGTTCTTTGATGGTGTGGTAGTGCTGTTGGGTCAAAATGGTGGTGGGGGCGAGGAATGCCACTTGTTTGCCGGCGGTAATGGCTTTAAAAATGGCACGGATGGCAACTTCGGTTTTGCCAAAACCCACATCTCCGCAAACCAAGCGATCCATGGGGCGATCGCTTTCCAGATCTCGTTTGACATCCTGAATGGCTTTTAGTTGGTCGGGGGTTTCTTGGTAAGGAAACGAATCTTCTAACTCTTGTTGCCAGGGCATGTCTTCGGGATAGGCTATCCCCGTTTGCTGGGAACGTTGGGCGTAGAGTTTCAACAAATCCAGCGCCAGCTTTTTGACAGTTTTGCGGACTTTGTTTTTGGTTTTTTGCCAGGCTTTTCCGGATAATTTATTTAACTGCGGCGGCTTCTCGTTAACGGAACGGTAGCGGGATAAACTGCCCAACTGGTCGGCGGGAATCCGCAGCAACCCGTCTTCGTATTTCACTACCAGATATTCCCGATTTTCCAACGATTCTAACTTGAGGAATTTGCCAATGCCGTGGTGGCGGTGAACTACGTAATCTCCCGGTCGTAGCTGGTTGGGGTCGATTTGTTTGGAGGCGGCGCGGCGACGCTTGCGGATATATGTGGGGGTGGCGAGGGTATGCTGCCCGAAAAATTCCCGGTCGGTGACTAGCATTAACCGATAGGTGGGCAGGATGAACCCTTCCATTTCTGCCAAACCGCTGTACTTCAGGGCAACGGGCGTATGCTGCACTTGCAGGTGTTCTACTGCTCGATGGTCGTTGGGATTGGGTACAAATTGGGCGGGGCAATCGTGTTCTTGCAGCAGGGCTACCGAACGGGAGGGTTGGGCGGAAATGACGAAAATTTGATGGTTTTTGCGTTCTTGGCTGAGGGTATCGGCGAGTTTGGCGAATTGGTGGGGGAGGGTGGGTACGGAACGGGATGCTAGATTGGTTTCGGGGATGCCGTCGCTGGGGATGGAAGCGATCGCTAATTCTGATAGATAGATTCGCTGGAATGGTGCGGCTGTTTCTAATGCTTCCTGGAAGGTTTGGTGGCGGCGGCTATTGGGGATCGACTTGTGCTGAGCTACGTCGAAGCATTCGTCGGAACCAGCGCCCTGGTGGCACAGTTGCTGGTAGTGTTGGTCGGCGTGGTCGTACCACTGTTGGTTGTGTGCTTGGCATTGGTCGGGTTCGTCAATGGCAACCAGGGTATTTTTTGGAAAATAATCCACCAGGGAACTGGTAAATTCTTCGGAGACTACTGATGCCAGATATTGAAAGTCGGTCGGTGTTAGCACTAAGTCGCTGATGGGTTGGGCTTCGGAAAACGCTTCGGCAGAGCTCAGCGTAAAGGTGCGTTGGCTAACTGGGTCGAACTCGCGGATTTTTTCCAGTTCGTCGCCCAACCAATCCAAACGCACGGGAACTTCTGCGGCTACGGGAAAAATATCGACAATATCGCCGCGACGACTCCACTGACCTTCGGTTTCTACTTGGGTGACGCGTTCGTATCCCAGTTGCGCCAGTTGTTGGTCGAGGGTTTTGCTGTCGCAACTGGTGCCGACTTGCAGGTGCAAGCAGCTACGGGCAAAGCTTTCTGGGGTCGGTAAGTGCGGCTGTAACGCTCTTTCGGTGGTAATGACGGCGATGGGGGGTTGCTGGGGCGTTTGCTTTTGATTGGCTAAATCCACCAATACCTGCATTTGCCCCCAGGTGAGTTCGGTATCCCGATGGCGTTCCTCGTAGGGGGAAGCTTCGGAGGTAGGGTAGAAATGAACGGTCTGCCACCCCATGGCTTCTAGCTGTGCCGACCAACGCCCTGCTTCTTCTAGGGTAGCTGCGATCGCTAGGAGGTGCTGTTCGGTGGCACCGCAAAAGGCAGACGATACCAATCCTTTGACCAAACGGGAAACCCCGCTGAGTTTGAGATTCCCATGGTTTTGGAGTTTGGCTAGCAGTTCGCTGGTAAGCTGCGATCGCTCGATAAATCGAACAACAGGAGAAAATGCAGTCATATCCAGGTAGTTTGGCGAAACACTTCGGCGGGGCTCAGTGCAAGCGAACGGGCAATTCAACCAGTACCAACGCTTCGACAGGGCTCAGCGCAAGCGACGATGGCTGTTTGTTCAATTGGCTGAAAAGTCAGTGGTTGGTCTGGTTTTTTATCGGGAGAAACCAGTAAAATCTCTGGCATCGATTCCCTTGGCTGTCTCTATCATTGTGCCACTATTGGCTTCATCTTGTTGTACCAACTCTATCTAGCGTTTTTAGAATTGGAAAAATTAAAATAATGTAGGGCACCATGGGGCACTTCCCTAAGTTTCCCCAATATCGCGATTGCACCACCAAAATTGTTGATGCACTGAATTTGGAAACAACGCTGGCTATGTGGGAAATGCTTTTTATTTTAATTATAGGATTCATGCCGCCGGTGCTGTCTTTGTGGGTGACCTACAAAACGCGCGAACGGCTGTTGGAAAGGGTGAGAATGGCCCAAGATGTCAACCCTCCCTGGCATGGCAACCGCGAAGCGGCTATTTCTACCCCTGCTGCTACCTCACCGTTGCACTATCAGTCTGGCATCGGCTATGTTATCGGTGACAGTTCTTGTGCTTTTAATGCGCGATCGCCCCATCTCCGCTGTGCGGTCAATCCCAGTGGACCTTGTACGGATTGTCGTTTTTACGAACCCATCGATGGGGAACAGAACAACCAGCAATAAAGAACATTGGCCTGGTTGCTGTGGTTTTCTCTGTTAGGATGGGGATTTTCCTTCGATTTCTTCAAACCATTTTTCCCAAGTTTCGTAATTTTTCTTGGCGTCTTGCACCACCGGAGAGGCAATTAATAAATTAAATGCCAGCCAGCTAACCAACGACATGGGAAAACGCAACGGTCTGGCAATATCTAAAAATAAAACGACGCGATATCCATCGGTTTGATTCCAAGCTTCGTGGTAAAATGTATCGTCAAAAATTAAACTTTTTCCTTCTTCCCAGTGGGCAATTTCGTTATTAACTTGGATGCCGCATTTTTCTTTAGGTTCTGGCACAATCACGCCCAAATGGTAGCGAATTAAATTTTTTAGTTTGCCCCGGTGTTTGGGAATATGTTTGCCAGGGGCTAAAATCGAAAAAAATGCTACTTTTAATCCCGGAATATCTTCTAAAAGTTTGGCGGTTTGCGGGCAGCGATCGCAATTTTTGGTGGCTTTCATGCCAAAGGCATAAAAAAAGTAGGTTTTCCAGCGATCGTTGTTGCTGATACTGCTTTGACGTTGGGAAATATCTTGGTAATTGGGAAGCTTATCTACATACTGGAGAACCTGTTCGGCTTCTTGGCGAATCACCTGCCAGTTGTCTTCTAATTTTTGTGCCCACCGAAATTGTTCCTTGTCAAAAAAAACGTTGTCTCCCACGCGGGATTGCTTCGCCATCAATTTTTCTAATTTCTGAAAAGCAGGATTTCGATCGATACTCATGGTTATTACAAAAAACGCTAGGAAATAGGGATTGAAAATGAAAATTCCTGAAAAACGGAATCCCCCGACTCGGCGTCGAAGGGCAAACATGCGGCTTCCGCAAGCCCAAACGATGGCTTTACTTGTTGTCAACCGCTTTGGCGTTTTTCCAAGGAGGCATCTTACCACAACCACCTACCACTATCGATCGTTGTCTCCCCTGATTTTGGCATCCCTAGGTTCCCAGTTTGCTAAAACATCGATTTTCTTTTTCTAAAGGAGATTTTCTAGTTCGGCACGCAAAGAGGGCAAATCGCCTACTTTCGCCACCAAAAGGTTTTCCGAACCGGCATCGTTTAACCGAGCTTTCCAGAAGGAAACTTGCTCGGGATTTTGCATCCAATAGTTAATTGTGGCTTGTCGCACCAGGTTCATATCCCAGTCTTTCCCTTGAGAAATGTTATCAATTGTTCTCAGGAAAGAATCGAGGGAACATTCGTAGCTACCAATATATTCAATACCTGTTTGTTTGTTTTTTCTTAAGGACTGTTGCTCGTAAAAAAACTGCAACACGGAAGAGATGCCAATCATTTCAAAAATATATTTCATGGCTTTCTCCTAAGTCGTCTAAGCGATCTAAAAAAACGTCCTCTTGCTGACGATTATACCATTGTTACCCCTGAGGAGTGTATGCAAAAACACAAACAACCCCTCTATAGAATGATGCCAAAAAACGAATCTTAGTATCTATCTACGGGGGGAACTTAAAGCTTGATTTCTATTTTTGTCGCTTTCTCGATCTCTTTCTCGATGCGATCCATCGCTCTTTTAAAAGTGGATGGAAGGGGCTGGAAGTTCTTTTCTCCCTTGTATAGAAATTTGATAAAATAGCTTCATGAGAATTTACGGCAATCGCAAGTTAAAAACCGTTCCCGGACAACAAGTACGTCCCACAGGTGCTAAAGTAAGGGAAGCTGTCTTTAATATCTGGCAAGACCGGATTGTGGGATGTTTTTGGCTGGATTTGTGTGCTGGCAACGGTTCTATGGGAGCAGAAGCCCTCTGTCGCGGTGCCCAACGGGTGGTTGGTGTTGAAAAATGGGGAAAAGCTTGCCATATTGTACGACAAAACTGGCAACAAGTAGCGCCTGAAGGTAGCCAGTTTGAAGTAATTCGAGCGAATGTGGTATCTGCATTACCGCAGCTAGCCGGAGAGTCTTTCGACCTCATCTATTTCGATCCGCCCTATCGGGATCGTTTATACCAACCCGTTTTCAAAGCGATCGCAGATTACCAACTATTAGCAGAAGGTGGAGAACTTGCTGTAGAAAGCGATCGCCGGCAAAATTTTGATTGGCTGCCGGAAGCTTTGGCAGTTTGCCGGCAAAAGGTGTATGGAGATACAACCGTCACATTTTTTTGTCGCGTTGATGGAGCTTTTTAGCAAAAAGGAGAGATGGCAAGGGTTGCTGCCATCCCCCCGTCAAGACATTTAGCGTTCCAATGGATTGTCGCGTTGGTAGTCTTGGTAAGCTTTGTAAAATAGACCGGCTAGGGTAATTAAAGTCAAGCCCAAAACAATACCGGATAGAAGGGGTTCTACCATAGAGACTCCTTAAAAAACGATGGCTGCATGAGTTTCGATCTAGTCCGTTTGCCATTGTAACAAGGTTTGGTCGCTCTGAAGTGCCGTCTTGGCCGGAGCGAGCGCATTTCGTTCCTTCCCCCCTCTTTCCCTGCAAGAAAAGTTACCAACAAATGGATATTGCCTAGCCAGCGATGGAGATTTTAAACTAGGTTATAAATAATAAAGTTTTTTGTAGCTCCCTTTATTAATGCAAATTTGTTTTGAATAAACCATCGAGCCAAACCGAGACGGAAAACCGATTACCTGCAACTATCGCGATCGCTGTTATGGTGGTCGCTGCGATCGCTGTAATCGTATTCGGCATTTACCAGATTCAAACCGCCGATCCCTATATAGAGAGCGTTCTAGCCATGAAGGGTGACCCCATGCGCGGTCATGCTATCTTTCAAATGAACTGTGCTGGCTGCCACGGTTGGCGCCAAGCCGGTCGTGTGGGACCTAGTTTGGAAGGCGTTTCCGAACGCAAATCCGACCAAGAAATTGTCCACCAAGTCATCAGCGGCGAAACCCCTCCCATGCCTCAATTTCAACCCAAACCCCAAGACATGGCCGATTTATTAAGTTATTTGAAGAAACAATAAGCAAATCGGCCACTTTATGAAATTTTCGTAACCTTTCCAACTGTTTGCTATCCACCAGTTTGAAACTGTTGGGCGCAAAACCGAGCATAGCGACCCTGCAACTGTAGCAACTCCTCGTGGTTGCCCGATTCCACGACTTTTCCCTTTTCCAACACCAAAATGCGATCGCTGCGCAACACCGTTGCCAAACGATGGGCAATAATAAAAACCGTTCGCGGTTGGCTATGGAAATCTTCCCCGCCAGCAATCAACCGTTCCAAAGCTTGCTGTACCAGTGCTTCCGACTCCGAATCCAACGAAGAGGTGGCTTCATCCAAAATTAAAATGCGCGGATCGAGCAAAACCGCTCTAGCAATGGCAATTCGCTGTCGCTGACCCCCCGATAAATTGGCACCGCGTTCTCCCACCCAGGTATAGTAACCATTGGGCAGCTGTGAAATAAAGTTGTGGGCATTGGCAACCTGCGCCGCTGCCTTGACTTCTTCCAAAGAACGCTCTGGCTGGGCAAAAGCGATATTATCTGCGATCGTACCAGAAAACAGAATCGTATCCTGGGGCACAATCCCAATTTGACGGCGGAGACTGCCGAGGGTGACATCGCGAATATCGATACCATCGACCAAAATTTGACCCTCTGTGGGGTCGTAAAATCGGCTTAGCAAGCTCATCGCCGTACTTTTGCCAGCGCCACTCATCCCCACCAAAGCAATAATTTCCCCTGGCAATGCCAATAAACTGAGGTCTTTCAAAACCCATTCCTGGTTGCCGTTGCTGTAGGGATAAGCAAAATACACGTGGTTGTATTCCACTTTCCCGGTGATGGTGGGTAGTTCCTTGGCATTGGGTTTTTCCACCACCGAAGCCGGAACTGCCAGCAATTCAAAAATCCGGTCGACCGAAGCTTCCCCCTGTTTGAATTCGTTGTAGTTGTTGGTGGTAATGGAAATGGGGTCGATTAACAAGGCCACCGCTGCTACGTAGCTAACAAAATCGCTGGCAGTGAGGTTATTTTGGGCAATTTGCCAACCGCCGAGGAAAAATAGAAAAATGACGCTCAAAGCTTCTAGAAAACCAACTATAACAAATTGAAAGGCTTTGAGCTGTTCGGTGATATATTTGGTACGGCGATTGCGTTCTGCCTCCTGGGCAAATCGGGAAAGTTGGTACTGTTGGGCGTTAAATCCTTGAATAACGGCGATACCGTTGAAGGATTCCGTTAGCAATGCGGAAAGATTGGAGATGCGGTTTTGGCTGCGGCGGGCAAAATTGAGTAGCTGGTTGCCAAAATAACCGATCAGACCTGCCATGAGGGGGGCAACAATGAGGGTGGCGACGGTTAGCTGCCAGTTGATGTAAAACATATATCCCAACACCACCACCAACTGAAGGATGGAAGGGATAAATTGGTGGAAAACTTTGTTGATGACTTCGCCGATGCGGTCGATGTCTTCGGTGAGGCGGTAGGAGAGGTCGCCGGTTTGGGCTTGGGAAAAGTAGCTGAGGCTGAGGTGGGAAAGGTGAGCGTAGGTTTTTAAACGCAGGTCAAAGGCGATCGCTAGGGCAGCTTTGGCCATTAACGCATCTTGTCCGTATTGTACCGCACCCCGCACCAAAAAAATAATTGCTGCCAAACCCGCCAATTGCGCGATCGCGGTAATATCGCCAGCACCGATATAAGAGGCCATTCGCCCGGCAAGAGAAGCCAAAATCGGCCAAAATATGGTAAAAGCCAGAGTACAGGCTAAGGCTTGGGCAATGGTTTTTCCTTGGGTTTTCAGATAGGGAAAGAGTTTGATGTAGTTGGTTGCCCCGAAACGTTTTTTCATCAGCGATCGCGCAACATGGATTTCGGAAATGAGATCGAATTTATGCTTCCCATCTTCCCATATCTAACCGCGATCGCTCCATCCTCCCTACCTTTCCATTTGTCTATCTAATAACTCTTGCCCTTCCTCTTCTTCTTTCTCCGCTTCTTTCAGCAATTCCTTTACCCGACTTTGAATTTCGGCGTGGGATTCTACGCCTTCATAGGCATAGCGGTTGTAGCCGTAGCGAAGAATCAAGCTTTCCAAATAGCGAACCCGGTTTTCTGTATCTGGGTGGGTGGAAAAGAAGGTGGGTGGCGACCCTTTGGAACCTTTCAGTTCGTAAAGCGTTGCCATGACATCTCGTACACCATCCGCCGCGTATTTGGTATTGGCAAGCAGGCGCGTGCCAAAAATATCCGCTTGTCGCTCTTGGTCGCGGCTGTAGTCTAAGGCCAACAAGTTAGATATAATATTGCCAAAGGGAACAAATCGAGCAACGCCAGAAATCAAGTTATTGCGGGTGGCTTGTTGGAAACCGTGAGACAAAACCGTGTGAGCCAACTCGTGCGCCAGCAAACCGGCTAATTCCGCTTCGGAGTCGGTTTTTAAAATAGCGCCAGCGTTAACAAAAATTTTCCCGCCGGGAAGGGCAAAGGCATTGAGATCTTCATTTAAGACAACATGGAATTCGTATTCAAAATCTCTACCCGTATATTTGGCAAGTTCTTCTCCCATATTTTGGACGTATTTTGTTACTTTTTCGTCTTCGACTGTGGGAACATTGTCGCGGATGGCTTTGGTGGCACGACGACCCAATGCTTCTTCTCCCCGCAGCAGCAGCAATGTGCTATCAACCGCTGGTAAGGCGGCAAAAGGGCTACCGGTAACGGCAACGGAAAGGGCACCTGTAATGGCTGTCGCGATGGCGTTTCCTGTGAGTTCGTCGCGCAAGTCGCTACGGAAGTTTTTATAATGAATTTCGGCTAGCTGTTTGAACTCTTCAGCTTGGGAATGGTCGGGATAAAGCAATGCAAACTGTCTGGCAGCGATGGAAGCATCCAACCAGCGCTCGTTTTCCGCAAAAGTTTCGACGGTAGCTTTGACTAGTTGCGGTTGGTCGGAATACTCCTGCATAGCTTGTTCCAAGACCAAAGCCGCTTGTTCGGGGCGTTCGTATTTTTTGAGTGCTTCGGCATAGCGGATATGACCGGGAATAAATTCGGGAACTTCTTTAACAAGTAATTCTAGCGGTACTAAGATTTTACTTTGCAGGTTTTGTTCCCAACCGGCTTGGGCTTGCCGCCAGTAGACTTTGCCAGCGGGGGAGAGTTTTTCTGGGTCGCTGTAGGGGTCGGGTCGGTCGGTATAGTTTTCGGCCTCTTCAGCAAAGGCTGGCTTGACTTCTCGATAGATTTTTTCAGCGGCTTCGGTGTCGCCAGCTAGATACAACCGATCGGCTTCTGCCAATCTGGAAAAGTTCGGTGGCGTAGCGGCTTCTAAGGAGTCGCTGTTGCTTTCTTGATTATCTTCGCTATCTTCCGAACTTGTGGAAGAAGTGTCTTCCTCTTCCTCTTCCGATTCCGATTCTCCCTCCGGCGTTGGGGAAGCTTCTGGTTCGCTAGAGGATGAGGATTGATTTTCCTGTTGGTTTTCTTCTGTCGTAGCTGAGGAGGATTCGTCGGATTCGGAGTTTGTTTGCGAATCAGTTTCGGTTGGGCTTTCGGAGGTTTGTTCTGTTGTTGATGGTTCGGCGATCGCTACTGGAATCGCCATTTCGAGAGATAAAAGGCTGCCAAACGTTATTGCTAGAGAAGTACGAATAGGTTTCATGGTCGCCACACCGCAAGTCGGATTAGTTCTATTGTAGCCAGACGCATCGAGTTGTGTGGAAGTTGCGTTGTCGTCTTTGAATATCGCTTTTTTACGGAATTTACGGATTTTGCAAATGTTGGCTGTGCGATCGCGATCGCATTTTCTTAAGGTTTTTGTTACCGAGCGCCATTCCGGAAATGCTGGTTTCCAGTATCAAAAATGGCACCCTTTCTCAAGAAGACTGCTATAGGTTGATGGCGGCTACGTTGGATGACAAGCTAGATATAGAGTTGGGCGATTTTATATTTTTGTAGTATGCTTGTTGGTTGGTGACATTTTCAAGCATTTGCGATGGTATGGCAACGATTGCTAGTTATTTTTCTAGGGGGAATCCTGGCGGGTTTGGTGTTTTTGGTTCCTGACGCATCTGCGACCAATTTCTTAGATAGCTCCCCTACTAAGTTAGCCCAAACGAATTTTTTACAACAAATTTCTAGCAGCGATCGCGGTTCTTCTGGCGATAGACAACAGAAAAGCGATCGGGATAGCCGCCAAAAATCTAAATTGGATAATTTACCAGCTTGCGTATCTACCGACTGCAATTGTTCGGATTTTCGCACTCAAAAACAAGCACAACGGGTTTTGGAAGCATTTTCCGGCGACCCCCACCGCCTCGATGGCGATAAAGATGGCGTTGCTTGCGAACGTTTGCCTTAAACTTAAGTGAAATTCTTAAAAGAACCGAGCATTTCTGCGAACCGCCAGCAATAATAACACGACATTATTTTCGTTTCCCAAAACAACAAATATGTCTATACGATGGAATTGATGTGTCGTTGGGTGGCTCGTGGATTTCCCCAATCAAACCACAAATAGGGCTGATATTGCGTGGGATTATGGCAAAACCGACTGGCAAGCGACTGGCAGGCATAGCGATGGGGATAAGTTTGCTGTTGGCAGCTTCTCCAGCAGCCAAACCCGTTACCGTGAAACCGGAAAAAATAACCATCGCCGGTAGTTGCTTGTGGCAAGATTTCCTTTGTTCTCCCGCAAAGCGAACCATTGTTGTGGAACTGCAACAACCTATCCAAAACTTACAATTGTTGCCGATTGATTTGTCATCAGCAAACAGGGGTAAGGTATTTCCCAGTTCTAGCATCGATGTAGAAAAGTCCCAAATTCAATTATATCAGAAAAATGACGCTACGAAATCGGTTTGGCAAGTGTCGCTAACCTTTGCTTTTCATAACGTTCCCAGTGGTTCTTACAACGGTCAGTTACTTTTGGTCGACGATCGCGGCAACAATATTCAAATCCCCGTTACAATTCAAGTAAAGGATAGCTGGCTGTTGCCTGTTTTGTTGTTGATTCTGGGTGTAACGATCGGGTATGGGTTGTCTGTGTATCGCCACCAAGGTTCCCAACGAGATGCGATCGCGGTTCAAGTTGGCAACTTGCAAACCCAGTGTAAAAACGATTCGGAACTACCGCCAGCGTTTCAATCTGCGATCGTTCGTCACATTGTGGAAGCAGAAACGGCTTTGGGGAAACAACAATGGGAAACAGCCCAAAAAGCGGTGAATGCCGCGCAAGCCATTTGGGATAAGTGGCGCCAATATCGAGACGATTGGAAAAAGCAATTGGAATACGCGGAAAACAATTTACGCAGCCGCGTTCAAGAAGAAATTGACCCAGATACCAATTACCAACAAGCTATTCTTTTTTCCTTAGAGCAGGCGAAAAATATTTCTGCTTATAGGGTACCGAAAGAACTGCGCGATCGCTTGGAAGAAATCCGACAGCAGTTCCAACAATATCGACGAAACAAAGCCAAAATCCATAGATATGCTTCCATTCTCAGAAATTTCTCCCCAGAAGAAGAGAAAGAATGGCGCAACAAGCTAAAAGAATTAGACACGAAGTTGCAAGATCTCTCACCCAGCGAGCAAGATGCTATTCAAGAATGGCAAAACGAGTTGGCTAACTTCAAACAAGAGTTGGATCGATACCTGCAAGAAAAACAAAGGCAAGAAAACCCCAACCGAGAAATTTCACCCGATGTTGGTTCCAGAGGCAACTACGAAAGTTCGCCAATCGAAGCCATGTTGCAACCGCCAGCCACCAATCCTTTTACCCAAAACAGCGTTCAAAAAGCTCGCCAACGGTTGCAGTGGTTCAACTGGATAGCCCATGCTACTGTTATTGTTTTGATGGTGGGGGGTGGTTTTAACAAATTATATGCCGAAAAACCTACGTTTGGCCGTCAAGGCATTGCCGACTATTTGGCTCTTTTGGTTTGGGGATTTAGTGCGGAAGTAACCCGAGATGCTGTAGTGAAAGCCATTCGTCAAGAAGAACAGCTACTAACAACCAAAAAACAAAATTCGCAAACCAACGACTCGGAGCAAACAACGGAGGAAGAAAGCCAGCAACAATCGGAATAATCTAAAGTTTTTGCTGTCGAAAAATTCCAGCAAATGCGATCGCTTACCCACCACTGTCCCCCTTGACAGGGGGACCATAGGGGTTTATCCCACCGAAGGTTTGGCAGCTTCAAAAGCGGCGCGAATTTTCTCTACGCGATCGCGATTTTTACCTAAATCCGATTCGCCCAAACGGGAAGCCGAACGTAGGTGAATGGTTTTATTGTCTGGATCGTTGTAAAATTCTACATCATCGACAAATCCCATAATTTGAGTTGTAAACTCTGCATAAAGGTAATTATCTTTGGTATCGATAATTTCAGCATTTTCCATTTTTTCGATAATGTTTTTAAGCCGATTAAATGCTTCCTCGCTGGAGGATTTGTAGGTAAACGGTTCGATGAAATGGTTTTCGTCCTTGCTTTGGCTGGAAACGCAATTGGGAGAGGTAGGACAGGGCGTCAATTTGCCGTTTTTGACCCCTAAATTATCCGGTCTTTCCCCAGAAAACGAGAAAACACTTGCGATCGCTTGTTCGCCGCCAAAATCGCTTGCAACCGCTTTTGCAGGAGACATGGGACTGTAGCCCAACAGCAAGATACCGAACACCAGCAACACCGAAACCAAAAATCTGGTCAATCCTAACAATTTCATAACCGAAACGTCCATAATTAGCGCCACCGAGACCATTGTAAACGCTTTTTAACATTTTGACCAACGACCCCAATTGAATATTCCTCGTTCCCTGTCCCTCAAATAAGCGACGCTTAAAAAAGCGACTGGTAGCAGCCATAAAAATTTTCTACAACGGTAACAATCCGAACGAGGAAGTTTTTTCCCAATCGGACATTTGTTGCTACTTACCAGAGAAATACAACCATGATAGCTAAAGAAACCAATGCCCAAGCTGCCAATGTGGCTTTAGCCCAAAATTCTGCTGTTATCAATCCCTACGCTCTAGCGGAATTGATTGCTGGTCGGCGTTTGCAGTGGAAGAAAATGGCCAATCCCGCACAAGTTTTGGAAAACCTGCTAGAAACGCCCTACGAAGAATTATTCGACCCCAAATTTCAAGGGCCTTTGTATGTGGGATTGCAACTGAACGACAAGCTACAATTAGAACCAGTGCGATCGCCCTTACTCGATTTAGAACTGCAACTCGATACCAACGATTTGGAAGATGCTTTATCCCTCGATCCCAGTCAAATTTCCAAATTAGGAGATTTGGGACCGCGCTTGCAAGTGGAAGATATCGGTACCATTGAAGTCAAGCGTGCGGAAATGGTGGGAGATTATTTTATGACGCTTACCGTACGCAAACCAGAACGCGATCGCTTGCAACGGCTGTTACGGGTTCTCTCGAAAGATATTGTTCGTGCCATTTCTCCCGACCCCCAAACCAGCGGAAAATCCAAAGAATGGAGCCCACCCAACGGTACTTGGAGCGACCCCGGACGGTTTTTCAACGAAGCTTCGGAATTTTTTGACCCCATTCAAGGTGCCGTCGCCAACTGCTATTATATTGCTGCTCTCGCTGCCGTAGCTTGGGCGAAACCTTATCAAATTGCCCATTTGACCCGCGCTACTGGATTGAACCAGCAACAGTTTACTAATTTAATTCGTTTTTACAAGCCTGACAGCAACGGTACGGTTGATAAAGAAATTGAAGTCACTGATTCCGTGCCGCTCAACAGTTCTTCCGGGAATTTTATTTACGCGCGTTCCAGCGAAACTGGCGAAATCTGGCCCGCTGTTTACGAAAAAGCTTACGCAAAATACCAAACCAACACCAGTAGCGATCGCCCTGACATCACTGCCACCGCTTGGGGAGACTGCGTCCGCGCCACCGCCGAACTTACGGGTGGAAAACGATTCTACTACAGCACCAACAATATGTCTGCCGACGAACTGTGGCGTTTGGTGCGTTCCAACTCTCGAGGTCGTCGTACCTTCAACCCCATGACCTGTTGGACCTATTCCACTAGCAGCGCGGCCGACCAAGACCTCAACTACAGCGATGCCAATATTGTGGCTTCTCACTGCTATACGGTTATGGGATGGGATTATCGCAACGAGAAAAAATACATTATCTTGCGCAACCCTTGGGGAGTCACCGAAGCTACCGTACAAACCTTAGATAGCACGGTCTGGTTGTACGACATTAGCTGGTGGCGGCCGATTCATCTTACCCTCACCGATGGTACGTTTGCCATTGAAGCTTCTGCCTTCAAGAAATACTACGCCGGTATAGGGGTGGTCAAATAATACCAAATCCGTAGGGGTAGTGTCCCCGTGCCTACCCCGATGGAAATTATATAAATCTCACAAATGCAACCAAGCGGTCACCGCCAGTGCCAACGCATCTGCCGCATCGTCGGGTTTGGGAATGCTATCTAGCTGCAACTCCCGCGCCACCGCATCCTGAACTTCTTCTTTTTCGGCATTTCCATATCCCGTTAGGGTTTGCTTTACCGTACCGGGAGTAAACTCAACAAAGTTCAAATGGTGTTGTGCTAGAACGAGCATAATAATTCCCCGCGCTTGGGCCACCAAAATGGTATTGCCCATGCGATAGAAAAATAATTTTTCCACAGCGACTAGCTGCGGTTGGAATTGTTCGATGAGGTCGTGCAAATCTTCGTAGAGGGTTTGCAACCGTTGGGGCAGTTCCTTCTTCGCTGGGGTTTGGATAATGCCAAAATCGACGGCGGTAGCGCTTTGCTTTTGGTTTTCGCTAATATCGATAGTACCAAATCCTAACGTTGCCAGGCCCGGGTCTAATCCCAAAATCCGTTTTTCCATGAACGCAATGGTACAACGACCGATTTTCATAGGGTGGGCCATGCCCACCCTACTACTGCTATTCTTCTTCTGGCATTTCCAAACCGAATACCTGACAGAAACTTTGCTGTACCTTGTAACCTGAGTCTACCGATTCTAAGGGGTCTTTACGCAGGCGGTGGCGCAGACACATGGTGATGACCCGCTGGATGTCTTCCACGGTTACGTGATTGCGTCCTTCCAAAGCCGCTAAAGCTTTGGCAGCGCGGTTGGTGACAATATCGCCACGCAAACCGTCTACGTCTAGTTCCCCGCAAACTTGAGAAATTTTGACGCGCAGGTCGTACTCAATTTCCACCTGCCCCAGTCGTTCTTGGGCATCGACAATTTGCCGCCGCAGGGTATCTTGCTGTTCTTGGTAGTGTTGCAGAAATTCCTGGGGATTTTGGTCGAATTGGGTCCGTTGTTCCACGATTTTGACTCGGAGGTTGGGGTCTCTGACCGTGCGAATTTCCGCATGCATTCCAAAACGGTCTAGCAGTTGCGGACGCAGTTCCCCTTCTTCTGGGTTGCCCGACCCCACAAGCACAAAACGCGCTGGGTGGCGAATGGAAATGCCTTCCCGTTCTACTACGTTCCAACCGGAGGCAGCGGAGTCTAGCAATACGTCTACTAGGTGGTCGTCGAGGAGGTTTACTTCGTCTACGTACAAAATGCCCCGGTTGGCTTTGGCAAGCAAACCTGGTTCAAAAGCGCGAACGCCTTCGGAAAGGGCTTTTTCAATGTCGATGGTACCGCAAACCCGGTCTTCGGTCGCCCCTAGGGGCAAATCGATCATTTGGACTTTGCGTCTGGTGACGGGTAGCTGTTCCCCATTGTCCAAGCGTTCCCGAACTTCATCGCTCATGAGGTCCGTATCGTTCGGGTCGCTGTTGTAGGGGTCGTCAGCTACAATATCTACTTCTGGTAGCAAATCTGCTAAAGCCCGAATGGTGGTGGATTTGCCCGTACCGCGATCGCCCATAATCATCACGCCACCGATTTTTGGGTCAATCGCGTTTAACAGGAGGGACAGCTTCATTTCATCTTGCCCGACGATGGCTGTAAAAGGAAAAACAACTCGCTGTCCTTTATGGGCTACAGACACCGACTGTTCGTTGTTGTTAAGTGTTGGTGTAGCTTGTTGAGCGTTCAAACTCACGGAATTCCCCAATTTTATAAACTTTTGATGTCGTCCCCCTATTGTGCCATATTCTTGGATTCCCTACGCTAGATAATCGCTGCAGTTGGGAAAATTAAGCCGTTGCCGAACAAGCAATACTTTCCATGGCACGACGCGCGGCTTCTAAATCGTAGGGAAAAGGACATTTCAGGGCTTGATAGTCCCGTTCGTGGGGTTCTCCGTGGCGCAAAACGGCGTTGACCAGCAAACAAGTCTCTGGATTTAGATTGATGGCACCGTGGGGAACACCTGGGGGAATTTTAACGACTTGCGGTTGTCGATCGCTGAGGGGAATATATTGGTACTGGCGGTTTTGCAGAGTGACCAGGATGAAGCTACCGCGTACGACTAGCAGTTGGTCGGTTTGGAAATGATGGACAAACAGATCGTCAACGGTATTGCCGGAGATTTCCACCAGCATGGTTTCGTGGCTGGATTGGGGTTGGTAAAACTCTGCCATGCCACCTTTGAAGGAAGGGAGCGAGCGGATTTCTATCTGCCGAGTTTGACCCATTTTGGTTCTCTCCTTTGGAAAAGCTTTCTGAGAATTTTGTAAAAAAATTTTGCTTTATTTTTAGTATAGCGACTTTTCTATAAAAAATTGTGACGATTCGCACAAAAATGCACAAAATATGATATTGGAAGATTTATTTGCCCAAAAGACGATGCCTCCAAGCCTGCAATCCCCACGCCGCCAACCCACATCCGAGGGCATAGTGGGGAAAATCCCACCAGGAAAACACGCCACCCAGCAGGGTTTTGCCGACAAAAGTTGCTCGCAGGGTTTGCAGCCAGGGAGGTTGCCACAGTTGCAAAAATTCCAAAATACTGGTAGCTATAAATACGCCTAGGGCGATTTTGACAGGTTTGATTTGTGGAAAAAGCAACGAAATTAACAAAATCCAGAAAATTTCGTAGACGATGCCGCCAGCGTAGTTATTCCACCATCCCTCAAAAACGCCTGTGTAGGCTTTGGTAGCCAATCCCAAAGGAATGACAATGGCTACAGCGATCGCCAAAAACCAGCGATAGCGATGTCGGGCAGAAGTATTTGCGTTGGAGAAAGGGAAAAAAGGCCAGGCCATAGAGCGTTAAAAATTGTTACTTTAAATATAAGAATGGGACCGGACAGCGATCGCTGTACCACTGCCAACTATATTTTGACTGAATCCAATATGACTTCTTCCAACTCCAATCCCCAACCCCCCGAAACGACCGAAACCACGCAAACGAACCAAACCACCCAAACAGCAGAAGCCACCCAAACGCAAACCCCCACAGAACCACCTCCAAGCTACACCAAACTAGCCATGCGTAACATGGTCCGCAAGCGAGGCAGGGCGTTGCGGCATTTCATCCTCACTACCATTGGTTTGCTGGGCGTATTGATAGGACTTTCCTACTTAACACGATAGGAAGTAGCACATCTAGGCGAAAATAGTGGGTAATATTTGTTGGTTTCCAGAGAACGCGATCGCCTCCAACCCCCCTTAATAAGGGGATTTTAGATCTTAAACTCTATATCATAAAAAACTAAAGAATTCTCTTCCCCCTCTTCCCCCTCTTCCCCCTCTTCCCACTCTTCCCCCTCCCAACGATCCACCGCTTATGCAAGTTGAAATTACCGTACAAGAATTGGTCTCCCAGCTACCTGTATCTGCCGAAACCTGGCAAACTTGGTTCGGTGAATGGTTGCAAAACTTACAAAGCGAACTACCAGAGGCAGCAGGGTACGAACTCAGCTTGCGTTTGACCGACGATGCGGAAATTAGCCAGCTAAACGCTACCTATCGCCAGAAAAACCAACCCACTGATGTCCTAGCTTTTGCGGCATTGGAAAACGAACATCCCCATCCCGAAGATGGGCATACCTATCCCTTGTATTTGGGAGATATTGTCATTTCTGTAGAAACCGCCACCCGTCAAGCAGCAGCGAGAGGTCACGATACCCAAGTGGAACTAGCGTGGCTGGCAACCCACGGATTGTTGCATTTGTTGGGATGGGATCACCCCGATGAAGAGCGTTTGCAGCAGATGTTGCAGCGGCAAACCAGTTTGTTGGAACCTTTGGGGATCGTTGCTGCTGGAGAGACGTTTTCAAAATTTTGATAAAGTTTTTCCGTATTTTCCGATAAGAAGGTATTTTTACTTAGACAATCTTGGGAAGTCTAAAGTATAAAGTATGCAGAAACGAACAAGGATGCAGTGCCGTCGTGGTTTTTCCTGATGGAAAGCATCCCAACACGGGAAACATAACACATACAGATGTGGCTTTCCTATTTTTTTGGGCGGTATTTCTGCAACCGCCATGTTCTGTATCTGGTACATTTATGCTGAGCGATCGCTTGCGGAGACTTACGTTGAAACAACCTCACCTCTCCGAACACCAAAATTCAGTTTCAAGCACCGACCAAGAAATGCCGGATAGTAAACGACCTTCCCATTCCCAATTGCGTTCGTTGCATCGAGACTCCTCTTGGCAGGTAGCGACCAATATCTGGACCAGTTTTCGCTATGCCAGCAGCGGGATTTTCTACGCCTTTGCCACTCAGCGTAACTTTCGCATCCACGTTATTATTGGTACAGTCGCGATCGCGTTGGGAACGTTTTTGCGTTTGAGTCGGGTAGAAATGACTGCGATCGCCATCACCATTGGTTTTGTTCTAGCTATGGAACTGCTGAACACCGCCATAGAATCGGTGGTAGATTTAGCGGTGAAACAGTCCTACCACGAACTAGCTAGAATCGCCAAAGATTGCGCTGCCGGGGCAGTTTTGGTATCGTCTCTGGCGGCAGTGACCGTGGCGGGGTACTTGCTGCTACCGCCTTTGGTGGCTTTGGTGTGGCAGTATGTGAAGTAACCAGCAATGCCTCGACGAACGAATCAGCTTCCACCGGGCTGCGATCGCCGAACAATTGTTGTATCCTAAGCTATATTCCCACCCAGTAACCCATCGTATTTCGCAGGAGTCCCTCTCTTGATTGTCGTTATCGATAACTATGATAGTTTCACCTACAATCTCGTCCAGTATTTGGGAGAATTGGGACGCGAGTTGCCCGTAGCGGGCGATATTCGGGTCTATCGCAACGACCAAATTACCCTAGAAGAACTGCAAGCCCTCAAACCCGACGGCGTGGTCATTTCTCCCGGTCCTGGTCGCCCCGAAGATGCCGGTGTTTCTATGGATATTATCCGCCAGTTTGGTTCCCATTTGCCTATTCTGGGGGTATGTTTGGGACATCAAAGCATCGGTCAAGTCTTCGGCGG
The DNA here is from genome assembly GCA_964477525.1 of uncultured Geitlerinema sp. Classification (GTDB taxonomy): domain Bacteria; phylum Cyanobacteriota; class Cyanobacteriia; order Cyanobacteriales; family PCC-9228; genus PCC-9228. The sequence continues at coordinate 90,517 of CAYZHY010000003.1, forward strand.
CCAAGTCGTCTCTGCCCAAGACCTGATGCATGGCAAAACGTCAGAAATTCATCACACCCAAAGCGGTGTTTTCCAAGGATTGCAAACCCCCTTCACCGCTACCCGCTATCATAGTTTAATTGTCGATCGCGACAGTTGCCCGGATGTGTTGGAAGTGACTGCTTGGGTAGACGACCATACCATTATGGGCGTTCGCCATCGGGAGTATCCCCACATTGAGGGGGTTCAATTTCATCCAGAAAGCATTCTAACGGACACCGGCAAACAACTGCTGCGCAATTTTTTAGAAAGTTTGGAACATCAAAAGGCTTGGCAATAGGAAACAATTTCCGGTATTTTTGACTCGTTGAAGTAACGACTCTCAGTTACAACTCGGTCAAAATCAATCGCCACTCACATGCAAAGAAGAAAGTTCATTCGCTACACCGCAGCCAGTTTTCTCGCGGCTGCCCTCGGTGGGGAATTCGCGGGGCAAATGCCCTGGCAAAAGGTCCAAGCCCAAACCGACAATACTCTAAGCATTCAATGGTTGGGACACACTTGCTTTTTATTTGCCCACCAGGACAGAAAAATTTTGGTGAATCCCTTTCAAAACCTCGGCTGTACCCAAGGATACCGCCAGCCGCAAATGGAAGCGGATATGGTGTTTATTAGCAGTCACTTGTTGGATGAAGGGTATTACGAACCCGTTCGCGGTCGGTATAAGTTGCTGATGGAATCGGGGATGTATCAACTGGATGGGCTACAAGTACAAGGTATTAGTATGCCCCACGATCGCAAAGGGGGCAATCGCTTTGGCAATAATATTGCTTGGTTGTGGACGCAAGCGGACATCAGAATTTTACATCTAGGTGGTGCCGCCGCCCCTATTTCTTTAGAACAAGAAATTTTAATGGGAAAACCCGATTTACTGTTTATTCCTGTGGGTAATGGACCGAAAGCGTTCGATCCCCAAACCGCCAAACAAGCCGTTGACCAACTCAAACCTAAAGTTATCGTGCCCACTCACTATCTTACCGAAGCTGCCAACACGCAAGAGTGCGATTTGCTGCCTTTGGAAAATTTCTTGCAGTTAATGCCGGATACGCCAGTACGTCGTCTAGGGAGCGATACCTTGAACCTAACGGCTGCCGATATTCCCGAAAAACAAACCATCCAAGTTTTTGAATATAATTTCGCCACTAGCTAGTAGCGATAGGGCCAATTTTCAAAGCAATCCCACCCCTTGGGCTTGGAAATCGTCAATGTTTTGTTGGGAAAATTCGTGGGTTGTCAAAGCCCGCAAGGTTTCTAACGGTAAGGTTAAGTGATGGGAACCAGCGATCGCGGCATCGGCGGCTTCCTGGGAAGACTTGATGCTGGCAGTGAGAATTTCCATACGGCTGCCTTGTAAAGCGTTGGCCACTTCCCGCAACAATGCCGTACCATCACCCATCAACCGGGTGGCGCGGTTTAAATAGACAATAGCATATTTAGCGCCACCTTCTTTGGCAACCAGGGCTTGGGCGGGGCTGTAAATAGCAGTAACCGAACAAGTAATTTCGGGGCTGAGACGCGCCAATGCTTGAAATCCCGTTTCTGTAGCGGGAATTTTTAAGACCGTAGCATTGCCAATGAGATCGGTAGCAGCTTTGCCTTCCGATACCATGCCATCTATATCGGTAGCAGTGAGTTGGTAGTAGAGAACCCCTGGAGTGAGTTCTGCTAGCTTGCGGAGGGTTTCTTTAACAGGGCGATCGCTTTTTGCCAGGAGAGTGGGGTTAGTAGTGATGCCTTTGACCCATCCCCAAGTTTTTACAACTTCGGCATCCCGAACCATCGCGGAATCTAGATATAATGACATAAGGGATTTGAACTGAATACAGCCGTCGTGGCTAGTTTAGCAAGAGATTGGTACGATTGTAAGTTTTCTTAACAGATACCAAAACAAATCATTGATGCCAATTTGTTCGGGAAACCCATATAACTGTGTAGTCACGATCTCGGTCACACCATCCGGATAATCGCGATCGCAGTAGTTATAAAGATATGAAAGTACAATAGTAGTATAGGGTGCTTCTTGAGAAAACAGTTATTCTACGGAGGTAAATTGATGACAACCAACCCCGAAGACCACCAAAACCAGCAGCCAATAGAAACACCGCCGGGAGAAAACACCCAGCCAACAGCGTTGGAAAACAATTTGCAAAATTTGGCAAAAGCGATCGCGGTGGAGTTTGCTTGGAAATGGTCGGGATTGTTGGAGAAACGCAAGCAGGAAGAGGGGGAAGAGGGGGAAGAGGGATAAGAGTGGGAAGAGGGGGAAGAGGGGGATGAGGGGGATGAGGGATGGATTTTGATGGGCGATCGCTATTTTTCACAAACAAGTAAATTTTCGTTTAGGGGCAGACAGAAGGGCGCTGCCCCTTTGCTTTGAAAAGCACCGCACAAGTATTTTCACAATACCAAATCAAAATAATTCTCCCACGCTCCCATGCCCCTACGCCCCCACGCTCGGTACGCTCCCTATCAGATAAAATAACAACGTGCAGCTCAAAGATAACAAACTATGGCAGGCAAAGTTTACTTAGTGGGTGCAGGCATTGGTACGGGAGAGTATTTAACCCGGTGCGGCTGGCAGTGTTTGCAGCAGGCGGATGTGGTGGTGTGCGATGCGTTGGCGGATGTGGGTGGTTTGTCGTTGCCGGTGGGTTGCGAGACGGTGGAGGTAGGCAAGCGTGGCGGGAAGCCGTCGTTTTCTCAGGAAGCTATTAATCGGTTGTTGGTGGATTATTGCCAGCAGGGAAAGCAGGTGGTGCGTTTGAAAGGTGGCGACCCGTTGGTTTTTGGTAGGGCGCGATCGGAAATTGAGGCGTTGCAGGGGGCGGGTTGTGCGTTTGCGGTGGTTCCGGGGGTGTCTTCGGTGTTGGCGGTTCCGGCTTTGGCGGGAATTCCGCTGACGGATGCTAACTTGAGTCGCGGTTTTGCGGTGGTGACGGCACACAAACCGGAAGTTTTGGATTGGCAGGCGTTGGCGCGGCTAGATACGGTGGTGATTTTAATGGGAGGTCGGCGGCTGGCGGATATTGTAGGGCGGTTGCAGGCGGCGGGAAAAGGCGGAGATTGCCCGATCGCGATCGCGCGTTGGGGAGGTCATCCCGAACAGCAGGTTTGGCAGGGAACGCTGGCGGATATTGTGGAGAAAACGGCGGGGGAATCCCTATCGCCGACGGTGATGGTGGTGGGGGAAGTGGTGAAATTGCGCGATATCTTTAGCAAAGGCACGGCAACCTGGGATAATGAAAATATTGCAAGTACGGAAACCGAAGCAATGGCACAGGAACGACCTTTGGCGGGAAAAACCATTTTGGTAACGCGCGCTGCCTCCCAGGCAAGTAGTTTTGGCGAACAGTTGCAGCAACAAGGGGCACATGTGGTGCATATGCCGGCGTTGGAGATTGTGCCGCCGTCGAGTTGGGAACCGTTAGACAATGCGATCGCGGATTTATCGTCGTTTGATTGGTTGTTGCTTTCTTCTGCCAATGGGGTGATGTATTTCTTCGAGCGTTTGGCGGCTGCTGGTAAGGATACCCGCGCTTTGGCGGGGGTGAAAATTTCGGTGGTGGGCACCAAAACTTCCCAAACGTTAGAAAAATATGGAGTTCGTCCTGATTTTATTCCGCCGGATTTTGTGGGTGATGCGGTGGCAGCTCACTTTCCGGAGTCGGTGTCTGGCAAGAAGATACTATTTCCTCGCGTGGAAACGGGGGGTCGTCAGGCATTGGTGCAGACGTTTCGAGAGCAAGGGGCGGAAATGGTGGAAGTTCCAGCCTACGAATCGCGCTGCCCTGCCGGGATTGATGCGGAGGCGCGGCAGTTGCTCCATGGGAGGTCTGTGGATGTGGTGACTTTTGCAAGTTCCAAGACGGTGAAAAACTTTCACAAATTGATCGATAAAGAGCCGAGTCTTTCTTGGGAATGGTTATCCCAAGCCGCGATCGCATCTATTGGACCGCAAACGTCTAAGGTTTGTCGCCAATATTTGGGGAAAGTGGATATTGAAGCTACGGAATATACGCTGCCCGGACTAACAAAAGCGATCGAGCAGTGGTATGGCAAGGGATAGCGGTTGGCAAAATCTCATTTTGGATGCAAAATAGAAGGATATATGGCGATCGTGTTGTTGGTTTTCTTGCTTTTCCCTAGGAGAAAACGAGCCAACTACCGCTAGCCATTCCTGCTATTTCTGTTTTGCCCATGCTTTTCTTAGGACGTAGCGAGGAACAAAAGCAATTTCGCGAAATTTTGCGGCAAGTTCGCCCGGGAAAAATCACCAACTGGCGGCAGCTTTTGTTTCGGGATGTCAAGGATTTGTGGAAAACACCGCCTGAGGAACAATCAGATACACCTTTTCTGCTTATGTTCCACGGGGAAGGTGGTATGGGCAAAAGTAGTTTGCTCCAACGGCTGCACGAAATTGTCGAGCAGGAATCTCCTTATAAAAAACGCTTCAGCACTGTCTATTTGGATTGGGAAGAACGGCGAAACAATGTTTTGGACTTGCAAGTTGGCTATCGCTACATCGAGCCAGAAGCGGTTTTAAAAGTTCTGTATGCCACCCTCAACCAAACACTTGCAGGCAGGAATTTAAAAGAATACGAACAGACATGCCAGCGACTTCGAGAAGCCGAAGCCAAAGTTGAAAAAGTTTTGCAGGAACCCAGAAAAAATCAAAAACTGGAAGATAAGGTACTGAAACTGGGCAGTAAAGGCATTGCATGGGTTATCCGCAAGTCGGCTGGTGCCGATATAGCTGGTAAATCCCTGGAATCAACTGTAGAAACAGGCTTGCAAGTAAGTGCGGAAGGGCTACACCAGCTACGTCAGTTCGTGCAAAATGCTATGAAACCTGCAGAATACGAAGTATATAGCCAACCACAGGAAACTTTAGCAGCAGCCTTGGGTCGAGATATTGCTGCCATTGCCACCAAACAACCTTTGGTTATCTTTCTGGATACCTACGAAATTGTAGACCGTCCGGAATGCGACTATACCCTACGGCGGGTCATGCAAGAAAGTGGTAATGGCGTGGTTTGGGTAGTTGCTGGGCGTTCCAACTTAGCCGATAGTGGTTTGTGGGGGAAAGCATATTTTCGCGGTTACCGACAGGATTTTTCTGAAGAACGTCTGTATGCCAAGCCCATGAGCGAATTCAGTTCTGAAGATATCCAGACCTATTTCCAAAAAGTTGCCCCGGAACGTCCCATTGAAGCAACCGATATTGAAAAGATTGCTCAATTTAGCTTGGGAATTCCTTTAGTAGTAAGCGAAATAGCAGCTATATGGCGGAATGGGATATCTTTAGAGGAAATTTTAGCATCCGATACAAATTCCCAGCAGAAAACGTCCTACGAGCAAGTTGTTAATAAAACCAGCGAGCGATTTTTGGTGCATTGTTTTTCTTCGCAAGAACGAGAAACCGATTTACAAGCCATCTATGC